>CAYQDH010000437.1:0-4894 GCA_964416075.1 uncultured Anaerolineales bacterium
GGCATCCTTGTCACCAACACACTCTGCAACCGAGTCCAATTCGGCCTTTGCTTGCTTCGCGACCAGGATGTGCTATACTTGACTATATCACGGTAGTATTTATTGGAGGCCCCATGACGACGAGCCAACGCATCGAAGTTCCAGTCAAGGGCATGGACTGCGCCGAGTGCGTGGCGCATGTGACCCGCGCCATCTCCGGCCTGGAGGGGGTGCGGGAGGTGCGGGTGTTCCTGGCCTCCGAGAAGGCGGTCATCGACCTGGACCCGACGTATGTGGACCTCACGATGATCCGCAAGGCGGTGGAGAAAGCCGGCTATAGCGTGCCCGAACCCACCCAAGCGGAGCCACCCAACCAGGCGGCTCGGCTGGCGGGGCTCTCGCGCTCCGTGCTGGGGCTCTTTGGCCTGGTGTTTGGCGCCGTGATGTTCGTGGTGGTCGTGGGGGAGTGGCTGGGGCTGTTCCGCGCGGCCACGCGCTGGGTGCCCTGGCCGATCGGCGTAGCCCTGGTGCTGGCGGCGGGGTATCCGGTGTTTCGCAATGTTGTGCGCGCCATCTGGCAACGCCAGGTGATCTCGCACACCCTGATGACCCTGGGCGTCATCGCTGCCCTGGCGGTGGGCGAATGGCCGACGGCCGCGGTGGTGGCCTGCTCCTGCTCCTTTGCCTTGGCCACGCCCATCGCCATGCTGGCCTCCATCGGGGCGGCGGCCAAGCGCGGGCTCCTGATCAAGGGCGGCAAGTATCTGGAGGCGCTGGCCCGCGCCGATGTGCTGCTGTTGGACAAGACCGGCACCCTCACCCTGGGGCGCCCGCAGATCACCGATGTGGTGGTGGTCGATTCTGAGTCGGCGACCGCCAACGCGGCGACGGCCATGAGGCAGAACGATCTGCTGCGCCTGGCGGCCACCGCGGAGCGTTACTCGGAGCATCCCCTGGCGGAGGCGGTGCGCGCGCTGGCGCGAGAGCGCGGGATCACGTTGGGCCATCCGGAGCAGTTCGAGGCGTTGCCCGGCTTTGGCGTGCGCGCCCAGGTCGATGGACAAAGCGTGGTAGTTGGCGGGGAGCGCCTGGTCCCCGAGGGGATGGTGGTCCCGGCGGCACAGGTGCTGCGCGAGCAGGGCAAGACGCTGTTTCACATTGTCTCGGACGATCGAGTCCTGGGGGTGCTCGGGGCGTCGGACAGCCTGCGGCCGGAGGTCCCCGCGGCGCTTTCGGCGCTGCGACATTACGGTCTGCAAAAGATCGAACTGCTTACGGGTGACAACGAGGTGACCGCGGCCGCACTGGCCGGAGCACTGGGCATCACCTATCGGGCCAATATGCTGCCGCAGGACAAGATCGGCCTGGTGCAAGAGTATCAGCGGCAGGGCCACGTGGTGGTGATGGTGGGCGATGGGGTCAACGATGCGCCCGCCTTGGCCCAGGCACAGGTGGGGATCGCTATGGGGGCGGCAGGCACGGCGGTGGCCTTGGAGGCGGGGCACATGGCCCTGTTGCGCGAGGATTGGTCGCTGGTGCCAGAGTTGTTCCACATCGCCCAGCGCACCATGCGGGTGGTCAAGCTGAATATCGCCTTTACGGCGGTCTATAATGTGCTGGGCCTTTCGCTGGCGGCGTTTGGCATCTTGCCGCCGATCCTGGCTGCTGCGGCGCAGTCGCTGCCGGACTTGGGGATGCTGGCTAATTCCTCGCGTTTGCTGCGGCAGAAGAGGCACGCGGCGCGCGAACGCGCGGCATGAATGCGCGCGCAACGACTGCGAAGGCGGCCTGCGCCGCCTGAGAGACGAAGGAGCAGGGAACGCGCGGCATGAATGCGCGCGCAACGACTGCGAAGGCGGCCTGCGCCGCCTGAGAGACGAAGGAGCAGGGAACGCGCGGCATGAATGCGCACGCAACGACTGCGAAGGCGGCCTGCGCCGCCTGGGAGACGAAGGAGCAGGGAACGCGCGGCATGAATGCGCGCGCAACGACTGCGAAGGCGGCCTGCGCCGCCTGGGAGAGGAAAGAGCAGGGAACGCCCTACAAGCTGCGTGGGGGCGACGGCTCTTATGAATGCGAGAGCATTCCCATGGGGGCCGTCCTACTGCAATGTGTGCGTGTGGCACATGTCCTATGCGGGAGAAGTTGTCTGCTCGGTGTATAGAGAAGGCAGGACCCACACTTCTTGCAGGAGAGCTCGTTTTCTACGCTGCGTGGTTCGTCTACAGGGTGGGGCGGTAGTGGGCGGTATGATGTGGGCTAGGTCGTACCGATCTTTTCCGAAATGGCCGTGGGGGTCTTTACCTGCGGCCGGCCGTTGGACTGCAGGGACAGCAGGATGCCTCGACCGGTGACGGCGAGGAGGACCAACGCGCCGCCTACGATGGCCCATGCACTGGGCCTCTCGCCGATGACCAGCATGACCCAGATGGGGTTGATGATCGGCTCCAAGGTGGAAAAGAGCACCCCCTCCATGGCCGTGACGTGCTTGATGGCCACGCTGTAGAGCACGTAGGAGAGGCCGAGTTGGAAGATGCCCAGCAACAGCAGGGACAGCCAACCCTGCAGGGTGGGTAGGCCGCGGGAGAGGAAGGGCAGGCCCACCACCGCTGCCAGTGCGTTGCCCAAGAGCACCGATTCCAGAGGTGAGCCGTCCTTTTGCTTGCGCAGCAGGATGTTCATGAAGGCAAAGGTCAGGCCGCTGGCCAACGCCAGGAGGTCCCCCACTAGGTTCTTGCTGGCCAGCCCCTCGCGGAAAAACAGGGCCATGCCCCCTAAGGTGATGACGATGCTCAGCCAGTCGATCCAGGTGGCCTTTTCGTGCAGGAACGAGGCGCCAAAGAGGGCGATGTAGATGGGCGCCGTGTATTGTAGCAGGATGGCGTTGGCGGCGGTGGTCAGCTTGACCGCGCTGACGTAGAGCAACACGGTGACGCCATAGGCCAACGCCCCGGCGATCTGCGTGCGAGACCAGGTGAAGCGGGGGCGGCGCAACACGGCCCACATGAACAGGGCGGCGATGGCGCTGCGAGCGCCCGAGAGAGCCAAGGGGTGCACGTTGACTCCCTTGATCAGGACACCGCCGGTGCTCCAGAGCAGGGCGCAGAGGAGCAGGCATAGGACCGCGCGTGTGCGTTCGTTCATGCTGGGCATGGCTCTTTCGTCAGGAATTGAACAGCCCCAGTATACGTGTTTGCGGCAGGGTGTCAGATTCGGGTGGGTCTGCGGATTCGGCTACCAAGCGCGTTGCTAACAAGAGCGCCAGTGTTGCTGCGCGAATGCGAGCTGCCCGTGAAAGGACTGGGCGCGGCCGCCAAAGAGGAACCCTCACTGCACGAAAAAGAGCTTTCTGGGCCACTATGCCCAGAAAGCTCTATGGGGGATTGCTGTTCGGTTGTCGTTTCATAAAGCATCTTTGGTTCTATCAGGTTCTACCACCCTCGTATTACCCATCGTTCACCCGCTCTAGCGATTGAACATATCGAGGAGCGGCGGGTCCGATATCGACGCATCCTGCCGCGCCACAGGCTCGGCGGCCTGCGTCCAATCACCGATCAGCGGAGGGTCCGAGGGTGAGCCGAGACCCGCACCGGAGGCGCCGGTCTCGGGCAGCGCCGCGGGTTGCGCAGTCGTGACCGTCACGCCGCTGGCCGCCAAGTGGTCGATGATCGTCTGGCGCTCGCGCCCGGTGATGCCGTCGAGGTTCGCGGTACGCTGTGTCGACGCTGGCGCGCTCCAAGCGCTCGCGCCGCGCGCGGCCATCTGGTCCAGGATCACCTGGCGGTCGCGCCCGGACAACCCGCCGAAATCCATGCCACTCTGGGGCAGGGCCGCGGGCGGCTCGGAAACCACATTCGGCACATAGGCCTGGCCATCCCAGGTGAATCCCTGGATCGTCATGCCATCTGGCGCGGTGTTCCCCGTCGCGGGCAGGGCAGAGGGCTTGGCCGTGTCAGCGAAATCGGGCACGAGGGTGAACCCCTCGAAGCGCCAATTTGCGATCGCAGGCGCGGGGATCTTGTCACTGCCCGTCTCGGGCAGCGCTTGGGGAGCCACTTTGCCCCAAGGCTGGATAGCCAGCAACGCCCGGTCGTCCTCCGTGTAGCTGTCAAAACGCGCTATGCCCGTCTCGGGCAGGGCCTCGGGCAGAGCAATGCAGGTAACACCCGGCCAGTCGCTGGCCCCATCCCACACATATCCACTATTCGCCGTTCCACTTTGCGCGCTGATCGCCGCCACGGGCACGACCAGGAGCGCGGCCACCACCAACAGTTGAACCAACCTTGAGTTACGCATCGTCGTTTTCCTTTCATCATTATCATCATCGCCATTCGCGATCTCGGTATCTCGTCGGCCCCCCCTCGGGAGAGGAAAGGGCCGGCCTTGCTTTCTGCTTTATCATTCGTTCTCAACCTCAGTATACAGGTGAGGCGTTTCGTAAGCGTTTGATGTAGCGTTTCTTGATCGAATTTGCCCAAAATAAGTTGGTATCTCACTGATCAGGGGCGCTCGCACATTATTCTCGAACAGCCGGGGCGGATCGGGGCGACCTGGCGCAAGCCAGGGGATTTCTTGTTTGCTGGGTCTAGACTGGCTAAGGGCTCGCAACCCTACGGGGTTGATGGGGGTGGGGAGGACGGAGCGTGCATCGCGGCGCACTTGGCCAGGAGCAAGGCCCAAGTGCGGCTGGGGATCTAAGGCTTGCCCCGCTGGGAGCAGTATGCTCCCAGCGGGGCAGATAGGACTTGGCCTGCTCGGGCGGCGATAGCCTGTTGGATCAGGCGCCGCACTGCCTGCGGATCTGGGGCAGATGCCCTCGATCGTGGTTCGCCACCCAGGTGCCCAGGTCTACCAGGCTGCGCACGACGCCGTTCATCACGCCGAGACGACACCACTGGTCCGGCGTGAGGTTGAG
>CAYQDH010000438.1:0-1401 GCA_964416075.1 uncultured Anaerolineales bacterium
ATGCGCTCGCGGGTGTAGGCCTCACCCCTGGCCTGGTTGTCTATGTACTCCTGGGCGTAGCCGATAGCCTCAAAGGCGCGACGGCTGGGGGCGGCGGGGTCGTCGGACATGTACATGATCTCCACGTTATCCAGTTGCCAGCCCTGGCCCCAGGAGAGGAAGAAGGCCGTGCCTGTGATGCCCAACATGAAGGAATAGGTGCAGGAGACCTTGCATTTGGGGGTAATCGGGGCTCCGTGGCGGCAACCATAGTCCGTCTCGCCCAGGTACTCGATAATGGCGCGCATCACGGAGGCGAAGCAGATATCCTCTGGGCAGCGCGCGCCGCCCTCGAAAAAGTGCACGCGCGGGACACCCTCCAACAACACGCGCTGCGGCTCGACCGGTGGTTGTAAAGTGCTGGTCATGTTCATCTCCTTCGCGACAGACCCCGGGAAGATAGTGTACGGCCAATACTCACGGGTTAGCTCTCATTCGGGCAGTTTCACATAGTGGACCTCAACGTCAGGTCCGCTCACAAATCCCAGCTTGAGGGCCAACGATTTGGACGCCACATTATGGAAGCAGCCCCACTCGGGCTGTAAGCCCACCTCCAGGCAGTGCTGGATGAACGCACAACAGGCCACAGTGGCCAGGCCCCGCCTGCGGTACGCTTCCACGGTGCCCACGCCCGTCTCAAAGCGTCTATCTCCCAATGCTACCGGGCTGCAGCGGCTGACGACCTCGCCCTCCACGAGCACGCAGTAGCCAAAGGCTCTGGTGATAAAGTTGTCGATGCCGCCCCACAGAAAATCGAGCCCGGAATCGCTCTCCAGGGCCAATCGCTGGTCCATGCGCTCCAGGCGAAACCCCGCCGGCAGGCGGGAGCGCCAGTCTGGGTGCGCGGACCGAAATCGCTCGGGGCTCAGCTCGAACGTCTCTCGGACGACCCTGCGCACGCCACGGTCGGCTAGCAGCTCGTCCAGGGCGCTTTTCCAGGCGTCGGAGAAGGAAAAGATGAGTAGATAGGGCACGGGTGGAGCCAACTCGGTGAAGAGGAGGTCGACGATCTCTCGGTTGAGGCTCTCGTCATCCGCCCGGCCACCCATATAGATCTCGCCGCCTGAAAAGCGCAATACGGCTGTGGAAGGGTTGTCGGGGCGATCGACAAAGATCCTGCCGGGGGTGTTCCCCTCGATGACCGAGAACACGATGGCGCGACTATCCTCGATCTTGTCGTAGATGGGCCGCACGCGGCCAAAGTCGTTACTCGACAACTCTTGCATGGCACTTTTCCTCCCACCACAGAGGCGGTCCCGCCGAGGCGAGGCTGCTCACCGACACCATTGTAGCACATATGTTCTTATTATGCAATGGTTTTTCGGCGCGAATTCAGGGAAAGGTGACCCTTTCGGGTTGACA
>CAYQDH010000438.1:1411-4891 GCA_964416075.1 uncultured Anaerolineales bacterium
GACAGGCGCTTATCCCTAGGGCACAATGCGCCGCAGTCAGGCCGCAAGACGGGGCGTCGCTTGTTAGCGCCACGCGGGATTGCCTGCCATATACTGTACGAGCGAACCCACCGCATGGGAGCACGATGAAGACCATCCCCGAACCCAACCGCGAAATTCCCGTCGTAGACGAGGTCGATGTGCTGGTCGTGGGCGGCGGCCCGGCGGGCGTGGGCGCCGCGCTCAGTGCGGCGCGCCTGGGCGCCCGGACCGCGATCATCGAGCAAGCCAACTGCCTGGGTGGCGTGGCCACCAGCGGCGGCCACAACCACTTTTCGCTCTTTACCTCGTGGGACAAGTTCGATGAGCGCATCGTGGGCGGCGTAGCGGAAGAGATGCGCCAACGCCTGCTCAAAGGCGGCCATGCCGATTACCGCCACGGTTGCCTGGATTTCGACGCCGAAGCGCTCAAGCTGATCCTCGACCAGATGATGGCCGAGGCGGGTGTGGGGGTCCGCTACTACACCTTTTACGCGGATACCCTTCACGAAGGGGCCACGGTCACCGGAGGCGTCGTGCAGAGCAAGTCGGGCCGGGAGGCGATCCTGGCGCACCGTGTGGTGGATTGCACGGGGGATGGCGATGCGGCGTACCACGCGGGTGCGACTTTTCTGCAGGGACGCCCGCACGACGGGCGGGTGCAACCCTGTACCCTGATGTTCACCATCGCCAACGTCGATTGGCCCCAGGTGGCCGCGTGGCGATCCAGCTACCAGATGCGCGAGGTGTGGCTCAAGGCGCAGGCAGACGGCATCATAGAGCCCTTTCAGAGCGTGATCATGGGTTTTTGGCACACCGACTCTCTGCCGGACCAGGTAGGGATCAACATGACGCACCTGGTCAACGTGGATCCCACCAATGTGCGGCACTTGACCGATGCGACGATCGAAGGTCGACGCCAGGCACACCACCTGGTGCAGGTGTTTCGCAAGGTGGTGCCGGGGATGGCCGAATGCCGGCTGGTGAGCACAGCGCCCATCCTGGGCTTGCGCGAGTCGCGACGTATTATCGGCAAGGTGACGCTTACGGCCGCCGACCTGATGGCCCAACGCGACTGGCCGGACGCGGTGGGTTACGGCAGCTTTTACATCGATATCCACAATCCCGCCGGGGCGGGGATGGGCGAACAGACATGGTTTCCCAAGCCGGGGTTTCGCTACCAGATTCCATACGGGGTGATGGTGCCCGAGAGCACGGAGAACCTGCTGGTCGCCGGGCGCTGTATCTCGGCCGATCACGTGGCGCTGGGTTCCACGCGCATCATGTCCACCTGCATGATGCTGGGCGAGGCCGCGGGGGCGGCGGCCATGCTTTCCTTGCACGAGGAGGTGCCTCCTTCGGAGCTGGATCCCGGAATCCTGCAGGCGCAGCTGCGGCGCCAGGGGGCCATCCTGGACGAGGGCGCGATCCGGGAGGCGAGCGCCGGGGAGGTGGTGAGTGAGCCAGATAGCGCGCCGCCGCATCCCTAGAGCCGATCGCCTGGAGCTACCAACTGCTCGATATTGCGGAGACACCGAGTCACGCCATCCTGCAGGCCGTTCGCTATAGCGTTATAATGTGATTGTAGCTCTGCCCAGACCATGACTGCCTTGTGCACCCTTGGGTAGTTGGTGGCGTCTAGGCCACTTGCCTGGAAATAGGCCGGGAGGATCGATGCCCATGCGCACCCTAGAGTATACCAGCGTCCGCATCGGCCTGGCAATCGCCATGCGGGCCGAGGCGACGGCGCTCTTCGTTTCCCCGGCAGCTGGCAGCATTACCACCTACGCGATGGGGCGCGGCGCCGTGGGGCTGCTGATCTCGGGGATCGGCGCGCGGCGGGCTCGCGCTGCGGCGGAGCGGCTCTGTGCCCAGTTCCACCCACACTATCTCATGTCCCTTGGCGTGTGCGGCGCGGTGGATGACCGACTGGCGGTGGGCGACCTGGTGGTGGCCGACCGGGTGCTGCGGGGCGGCGACTCTGTGGCCCTGATAAGCCCGCACACGGAGGATGCGCTGGCCGCCGCGCGGCAGGCGGGCTGTAACACGCACCTCGGCGCGGTGCGGACGTTCGACCGGCCTCTGCTCTCACGCCGTAGGCTGGGCGCTGGCGTCCTTGCCGCGGACATGGAGGGGTATGCCGTGGCCGAGGTGGCGTGGGAGCACGGCTTGCCCATGGTCGTCGTCAAAGCGATCAGCGATATCGTGCCCGAGCGAGCAACGCCCCGCACAGTGGGCGCCTGGTTGTGGCGGTTCAGGGCCGGCTTTGCGGTCGCTCGGCAGACGCTGGCTCGCTTTGCCGATCTCTACTTCGGCACCCCTTCGCCGCCGTAGTTGCGGTTTTGCAGCCGCGCCTACTAGCGGACACCGTGGGCCAAAATGGGTTCGTTTGGCAGAATCCATGGTTGGGCGAGTCCTGTTCTGCAGGGTCGCTAAGGATGAGTGACGAGGCGGACAGAAGAGCGGCCCTGGAGTCCCGCGATCCGCAGAGCGGTGAAAATGGGTTCGTTTGGCGAAATTCATAAATGGTGAAGGCATATTCCTGTTCTGCTTTGGGAACGATGATGCCCAGAACTTGAGTCGAGACAGAGCATGGACCCTATCTCTATTGTAGCACACGCATTGCACAAGTGGGTTGTGCTATGGGGTTGTGCTATGGGGTATGCGACACTGCATAGCGCCCCGCGTGGCAGATGCGCCTGCCGTCGACCTCGATGGTGGGATAGCGGATCACCAGGTCGAAATGGTAACTGCTCACGTTCTGCCCGCCATAGGCGATGTTGTGGCCAAAACCGAAGTGGCACGTTCCCCGGGCCTGTTCCGCTTCCATAAGGTCTTCGTCCCACTTGGCGCCGGGGTTGGCGCCTATGCCGAACTCGGCCAAGACGTTTGCCCCCTCATCCCTCGTCATGCCTTTTTGCACCCAACGCTGCTGTTCGTCGGAGGCATCCAACTCATCGAGGTTGGTCACCCGACCGTCTCGAACGCGCAGGGTAAAGGGGATGGCGGGCGGGCCACCGTAGGCGCAGCCATCCACATGGATGATGCCATTCGTAAGCGCTTCCTCGGGCGCTGTGAATAACTCACCGTGCGATACGCGCCAGTCTCGGGGGCACAGGGAGATATCGGTCCCGGCCACGCTCAGGATGCGTATCTGCTGGGCTCCGTGCAGTGCGGCGAGCAAGTCCTGCCGAAACTGCCGCATCTCGTCCATGTCGATGCCGTAAGTGCGCACCACGCTCGCAGGGCGCATGAGCCAGTCCGTAATAAAGTGCTCCGCCGGGATCTTGAGCCCGCGATCGGGCCGGCCCACAATCTGGAACAGGAAAGGGGCATGCTGTGGCTGCAACAGCAGGACGAGTATCCCCTCTTCGGCCATTTGCAGGGCCAATGCGTGCAACGGACCACTAGCGTAACGGTTGTGCAATCAGAATCGATTCGACGAAAAGCGGGATCAAAGCG
>CAYQDH010000439.1:0-4864 GCA_964416075.1 uncultured Anaerolineales bacterium
ATGAATTATCCCGTCAGCAGCCCACCTCCACACAGCGGATCAGGGCCTTGATGTAACCCGTGGCAAAGGCACGACCACGATGCCCCCAAGGGGAATCGTTGACCATACCCGGCACATGGTCATCGATCATCACACCATCGAACCCTACCTCTTTGTAGCATCGCATAGCCTCAAGCATATCCACGTAACCTTCGTCGATGGCCGTTTCCGAGAACGAGGGTACCCCGTTGGTTACGTTGCGAAAATGCACATAGGCGATCTTTTTGCGACTGCCAAAATAGCGGATGGCATCATACACCTCTTGCGCACAAGAGCACATCTCGCTGATCGTCCCCTGGCAAAACTCGATGCAGTTATTGGGGCTCGGCACCAACTCCATCACCCGCTTGTAGGCGTCGATGCTGCGAATGATACGCGCTACGCCGGCGATCTTGGGTACGGGAGGATCGTCCGGATGCAGGGCCAATACCACACCCTCTTTTTCGGCCACCGGCACAACAGCCTTGAGAAAGTAGCTGAAATTGTCCCACACCATGTCGTCCGTGTACTCGCCGATCTCAGCGGTTGGCGCGTTCTCAACCAAGGCGTGATCGTACTTGGTCACCTTGGCGTTGCCGCGACCCGTGGGGCTGTATTCGGTACGCCATACACCGAGCAACATGAAATGGTACCCCAGGATCGGCACTCCGGCCCGCCCCAAGTTGACGATGGTTTGGCAGACCTTCTCGATCTGTTCGTCGCGACCCGGCCTGCCTTCCAGGATCTTGTCGTAAAAGCTGCGCGGGATATTCTCGATGGCGTTGAGCTTGAGCCCTACAGACTCGATGCGCGTGCGGAGCCGAACCAGGCCCTGGAAATCCCAGCATCCCCTGTCTGCCCCAGGCAGTTCCGGCGAATGGATGATTAGCTGTTCCACGCCGATCTGCCGAGCGAATTGGAGCCGCTCATCGTCAGGCTCATGGATAGCACCCAATCCGATCTTCATCTCGATTCCTTTCCCCACAGAGTTTGGCATGCTCGGCCGCGTCCAGCCCTTTTTACGCCAGTCCGCGATCGTTGTCAACCACGACAGCCGGTTTCACAGTGGCGCCACCTAACGCTAGCTGCGACGTTTACTCGGGCCCCAAGCCAGTTCTAGCGATGCACCAAGACATCCCCATGGTGGTTCCCCTCCCCTGCCCGCTGTACCCAGTCACCAGGGGATATGCGAGGGTGCCCCCAAACAGGGCGCGTGCTTGCTTGATAGAAATGGGAGCTTTGCAGTAAACTAGGCCTGTTGCCCCGGTTCGCGCTGCCACCAGGTCCGGCATCGACCCGATCGACGCGGACTGGCCTTTCATGGATGGTGGTAGCGAGCGGGCGTCGCGCGGAGCACCGTCTGCCCGCTGATCTGCCTGCATGTGGCTCACACCAGCCCCAACAAGCCAAGGAGGAGACTAGCTATGCCACCAAACAAACTTCAGGTCATCGAAACCCTGAGAGGGACGGGCGTCGTCGCCGTGATCCGCATCGACGACCCGACCGATCTCCTGGATGTTGCCCGCGCTCTCAACGAGGGCGGCGTCAAGGCCGCCAAGGCGAAGCAATTCACGACCATCACGGAGAATGCGCGCACGTTCAGACGCATCGTGGCCGAAGCGAGAGGGGGCCGCCAATGAGCCCGAGAAAGGTAATCGCCTTTGGCGAGCTGCTAATGCGCCTGGAGCCCAAGGGGTACGAGCGTTTCGTTCAGGCCAACGAGTTCTGCGTGCGCTATACCGGCGCCGAGGCCAATGCAGCAGTGTCACTCGTGAATTTCGGCATGGAAGGCTATGTGGTATCCAAGGTGCCCGACAATGAGATTGGCCAGGCATGCCTCAACTACCTGAGCCGCTTTGGATTGAACACCCAGTATGTGGCCCGCGGTGGAGAGCGCCTTGGCCTATTCTACCTAGAGAACGGGGCCGCGCAGCGTGCCTCCAAGGTGATCTATGACCGGGCACACAGCGCGATACGCGAATCCACACTGGGCGACTTTGATTGGGAGGCTATCTGCGCAGACAAAGACTGGTTTCACTTTTCGGGCACAGCGCCGGCGCTCGGCGAGAAGGTGCAGCACGTGCTCGAGACCGGGTTGAAGGTAGCCAAGCAGCATGGCATCCCCGTGAGCTGTGATCTGAACTACCGCGCCAAGCTTTGGAGCCCCAGCGAGGCTAACCGCGTGATGAGCGGGCTGATGCCGTATGTGGACGTGCTCATTGGCAACGAGGAGGACGCAGAGAAGGTTTTTGGCATCCGTGCCGAGGGCAGCGACGTCACTCGGGCTACGTTGGTGGAAGACTCGTACAAGCAGGTTGCAGAGCAGCTCCAGCTCAAGTTTGGCTTCAAGTATGTGGCCACAACATTGCGCGAGAGCATGTCGGCGTCGGCCAACGGTTGGGGCGGCCTGCTGTACGACGGCCATCAGCACTATCTCAGCCGCAGATACCTGATTAGTCCCATTGTCGACCGCGTGGGCGGTGGCGACTCATTCACTGGCGGCCTGATCTATGGCCTGCTCTCGGGGTTCGACCCGCTGCACTGCGTCGAGTTCGCAACCGCAGCCTCGTGTCTCAAGCACTCGATCCCTGGTGACTTTAACTTGGTCTCAGTCAAGGACATCGAGACCTTGTTGGCAGGCGATGCCTCTGGTCGCGTACAAAGATAGCATCGCAAACCTGTTTGCTCTATAAGAAGCGGGCAATGAGTGCTTCACTGCCCCTCCATATCTGCACGAACGCCAGGAACACCGCTATGATCATACAAAGCACGGATAGAGCGCGAACCAGCGAGAGACCATGCTTCCTGAGGGTGAAAATAAGGATATAGACAAGAGTAGCGCCTAGGACCAGCGCGCCATACAGGCTGCCCAAGAATGCAGCACCCCAGGCCGGTACACGACGCCAACTCGCCAGCAACAGAGGTCCAATCAACGTGCCCCAGAGCGCGTAGAGCACAGGATCCATTAACCAGAGGGCGAGGCTTCGTGGCGCGTCCAACGCACGATCCCTCACTATCTTGTGCTCGCGCCTCTGCCGAGCACGATGCAACCTGCGTATAACGCGCCAGACCAAGTAAATGAGCAGCAGGCCTCCCAAGAGCCTGCATGCTTCAAGAAACCAGGATGGCAGCTGCGCCAAGAGCACAAGTACTGCGAGCGCACGTGGCACATCGCTGAGGAGGGGCTTGAGCACCATTTGAGCACCTCGTCCCGGCCCCAACGCCCGAATTTCAGCGACCTGCCCTGCCTCCATAGGAATCGCGACCACGACGATGAACAAGCCGGCAGCAATCGCCTGAAGAACATACGACAATAGACTAGAGGTAATGGTTCACTCTCCTGCACCAACTAAGGGCACTGCACAACAACCTTCTGGCCTCCGGCGACAGGGTCCATCACCCAACTCGAGTTGCGCCAGACATGCTTTCATTTATAATGCACTGCAGGTCGGTTGATATGTTTCCTACAAGGAGCGATCGCACCATGCTAACTTCACGCGAGCGCGTTATGCGCACCCTAAATCACCAGCAGCCCGACCGAGTGCCCCTTGACCTTGGATCAACCAACGTAACCGGTATCGCTGCATCATCCCTCTACCGGCTTAGGCACGGCCTGGGGTTGCCGGAACGCCCTATCCGTGTCCATGAGCCCTACCAGATGCTCGGCCTTGTAGAGGATGATGTGCTCGATACGTTGGGCGTCGACATTATTGGGCTGGGCAATGATAGCACGTTCTTCGGCTTTCCACAACGCGACTGGAAACCTTTCACCCTTTTCGATGGTACGCCAGTCGTCGTTCCGGGTGGGTTCAACACCGAAATAGCCGCAGACGGGGCGCTTTACCAGTATCCAGAAGGCGACAAGTCTGTTCCTCCTTCGGGCCGTATGCCAGCAGATGGGTTCTACCATGACGCTATCGAAAGACAGGACCCTTACAGCGAAGAGACGCTCGACCCTGAGGAGTGGGTGCGTGATATGTACCAGGTTTTCACCGATGAAGAACTTCGCTTACTCGAACGGCGCGCCCATGATCTCTACAACGGCACGACGCGCGCCATCATCGGTAATTTCGGGCAAGGGAGTTTTGGGGATATTGCATTTGTCCCCGGCACGGCCATCAAGCATCCAAAGGGCATCCGCGCCGTGGCCGAGTGGTACATGGCTACCGCGTTGTATCCGGATTATGTCAAAGGGATATTTGACCTACAACTGGAGATCGTGCTCAAGAACCTGGAGCTGTATTGGCAGGCCATTGGAGATCGGATCGTGGCCATTTTCGTCAGTGGCACGGACTTTGGATCCCAAAGAGGCGCCTTTATCTCGCCGCAAAGCTACCGTGACCTGTTCAAGCCGTACCATAAAGCGATCAACGATTGGGTACACGCGCACACGCCTTGGAAAACCTTTTACCACAGTTGTGGCTCCATGGTGGCCCTCTACGACGATTTTGTCGATGCCGGGGTGGACATCGTCAATCCTGTCCAGATATCTGCCGCGGGCATGGACCCGCGTACGCTCAAGCAGCGTTGGGGCCGGAACCTAGTCTTTTGGGGCGGCGGTGTCGATACGCAGCACGTGCTACCCTTTGGCACCCCGCAGGAGATCGAAGCCCACGTAGCAGAGAACATTCGCATACTCGGCCAGGATGGGGGTCTGGTCTTCAATACGATACACAACGTCCAAGCGAGCATCCCTACCGAGAACCTCTTGGCCTTATTCCAGGCCGTCAGTCGCTACCGCTAGAGCATACACTCCCGCTCTACCGTGCCGGTTTTGCCTCAGAGCCGACGCCGAGGCACAAAAATAGCAGCAACCAACATGAAAGGTTGCTGCTATCTCTTGTGT
>CAYQDH010000440.1:0-4862 GCA_964416075.1 uncultured Anaerolineales bacterium
ACGAATTCACGGTCTACCCGGTCGCCCAAGGCCCTGAGAGACGGCTCATCGCAACGGACCTGCACCTGAGACGCCACCAGGTCAGCCACCATCAACGGCATCAGGTCGGCCAGTACGGCGCTGTGGACCAAAATCGTATCCAGCGCGTTGCATACACTGGGCGCCTGGGTCTTGGCGTTGTTAATGACCGGGATCGATCGACGCACGTCGGCCGTGGCATCCACATAGAGGTGGCAGACCCCGATGCCCCCGTACATGACAGGCATCTTGGCGTGCTCGCGTACCATGTTCTGCAGTCCGGTGCCGCCCCGCGGGATGACGAGATCGATCAGGTCATCCATACCAAGTAGTTCCAGAACCAAGGCGCGCTCGGTGGAGGTGATCAATTGCACACTCTCCAAAGGAAGACCTGCTGCGGCGCCGGATTCCTGGATCAGTTGGGCCAGCACCTGGTTGGTGCGCAGGCACTCTTTGCCGCCGCGCATGATGGCCGCATTGCCCGTTTTGATGGCCAGGGCAGCAATTTCGACCGTCACGTTAGGGCGCGATTCGTAAATGGCCGCCAGCACACCCAGGGGTACCCTTTTCTTGGCAATCTGCAAGCCGTTGGGCATCGTGCGCCCCTCGAATATCTCGTTCAGCGGATCGGGCAAGGCGGCGACGTCCAGGCATCCCTGGATCATGGCTTGGGTCCGCTTGGGAGTCAGGGCCATGCGATCGAGCAAGGATGGGGCGATGTTCGTCCCCCGCGCCTCCGCCAGGTCTGCCTCATTAGCACTCTGCAGTTTGTCTCCAACCGTTCCCAGGCGATGGGCCAGTTCCCCCAAGGCGTGGTCTCGTGCCGCTGTCGAGGTGACCGCCAGCCGCCGGCTGGCGCGCCTTGCCCCTTCAGCCATCTCCCTCAGATTGGTATCCGGCATGCTATTTTTCCTCTCCCACAAGGCAATGACGCCCGATAAGCGCTATATCGTGCCTCCCGCACTTGGCTGGGTCAGCACCTGCAGCGGGACAACCGGTCTCCACTGAACCCTGCGCCCGCGGGCGTGGAGACACACAATACCCCACTACGCTAGGAGGCGAGCTCCAGAAGAACCATCTTGTCTCGATGAATGAACTCAGGGCCATAATCATAGCCCAGGATCTCGGCGATGTCCGAAGAGCGCTGCCCCAAGATACGCGGCAGATCGGTCGAGCTATAGTTAGCCAATCCTCGCGCAATCGCTCGGCCATCTCGCCAGAGCACGCTGACGACGGCGCCCCTCTCGAAGGCCCCCTCCAAGGATACGATCCCCACGGGCAAAAGGCTTTTGCCGTGTCGCACCAGGGCATTGGCGGCGCCTTCATCCACAAGCACACTCCCTGCGGTCGCTTTCTGTGCCAGCAACCAACGCTTGCGACCTTCCGAAGGGGTGATACGGGCCGGGAACCAGGTGCAAGGGACGCTCTGCGCCCAAATGCCGGCCAGGACGTTCTCACGGCCACCATCCGCAATCACGACGGATGTCCCAGAGCGCGTAGCCATGTCCGCGGCGAGGATCTTGGTATACATGCCCCCCGTCCCCAGGCCGGATTTGCTCCCCTTTGCCAAATCATAGGTGCCGGCATCGATTCTGTCAACGTACTCGATCAAGCGCGCATCCGGGTGCTCGCTGGGGTCAGCCGTGTACAGGCCCTCGATATCGGTGAGCAAGACCAACAGGTCGGCCTCGATCAGGTTAGCTACCATAGCCGAGAGCGTATCATTCTCGCCCACTTTGATCTCGTCTGTGGCCACAGCGTCGTTTTCATTGACGATAGGCACGATCCCTTGCTGTAACAAGCTCTCGAATGCATCGCGCAGGTTCAAATAGCGGTGTCGATCCTCAATATCTTCACGAGTAAGCAGCACTTGCGCCACAACAATGCCGTACAACTCGAAATACTGCTCCCAGAGATGCATCAGACGTCCCTGGCCCACCGCGGCGAGCATCTGCCTGAAGGGGATGCTCTTGGGACCCTGCGGGTATCCTAGTCTTTCACGGCCGGCCTGCTGCGCGCCTGACGTCACCAAAACAACTTGGGCGCCAGAGCGCCGCAGGACGGTAAACTGCCGCACTAGATCCACCATCTGCGGGGGGCTGAGGCGGTCGGATTGCGCTGTGAGCGTGCTCGTTCCCACTTTGACCACCACCCGGCGCCAACCTTTGGAAGGATCGGGCAAGCGCGGCATCGCCCTAAGACCAGCATGACCTTGCGTTGTTACGGGGCCATCCATAGCGCCCATCATCAGCGATCTCCATTTCACCAGTTCTGGTGTACTGCGGACCCGCTGCATCCAGTCTAATAAGCTATCGCTCTTTGGTGCGAGGGCATCGCTATACTCAGTGAAGGTATTATAACATGACGAATACGGTGGGCCAAGACAACGCAACCTGCGGCCTCACAGACATTCATCCCTGATAGGAAAACGATTTCACGACCATTCCTCGTTGTGCTATACTTGCAGGGTTAGTTCAGCAGGCATCGCCTTGTGTCTGGCCATGCGATGGCTATTTCGTACCACAAGATTGCAGCAACCCGGAAGGGATGCCAAAAGATAATGACCCTGGACCGTCTGAGATATTGGGTGCGGCAGTTTTTGGTCCCGCCGCGCACGACCACCGAGCGGAATGTCTTCTATCTCTACCGCGAGATTATTTTCGTTTCTCTTCTCTCCGTAGCCGGCTCCTTCAACTCTGCCTATATCCTGCGCTCGGGGGGCTCGAACACTCTGGTGGGTCTCCTTTCTTCACTACCCTCCCTGGTGGCGATGCTGCTGTACATTCCTGCAGCGCAGGTCCTGCAGCGCAAGAGAAACTATATGCCTTGGCTATCGGGCAGCCTGTTCCTGACTCGCATGGGATATTTAGTCATATTTCTGCTGCCGCTTGCCCTGCGACGATATGTGCCCGAGATGACTGTGGCCACACTGATAGCCATGACGA
Organism: uncultured Anaerolineales bacterium; assembly: GCA_964416075.1. Lineage (GTDB taxonomy): Bacteria > Chloroflexota > Anaerolineae > UBA1429 > UBA1429 > CAYQDH01. The sequence goes on from CAYQDH010000440.1 coordinate 2,964, forward strand.
TCCCATCGGTCTTTTTCTCTGTGGCCTGGAGCCCCATGCTATCCGATGTGGTCCCTCCGCGCTCTCGGTCGACCGTCTTTTCCTGGCGCAGCATCCTCAACAGCATCCTCATCGCACCACTGATCTTTGCCGCCGGACGGTTACTCGAGAAAACGCAAGACCGCTTTCCTCTGAACTACCAGATCATGTATCTGGTTGGGTTCCTGGGAGGCATTGCCAGCGTATACCTGGTCTCACGCATCCGCCCCCCTGAGGATAGAAGCCTCCCCACACCATCCAGTGCCAGCGGCAAAGGACAGTGGCTGACCACGTTACGTGCCGCCATCCGTGAGAACCCTCGCTTTGGCCGGATCGTGGCCAATACGCTGCTGTTTGACTTTGGCGCCTGGTTCTTGGGGCCACTCTATATGATCTTTTTTGTGCGCAGCTTGGGAGCCACCGATGGCTGGATTGGCCTGAATAGCACCCTAGCCAACCTTGGCGTGATTTCAGGCTACTGGGTTTGGCGCAGGATAATACGTCGTCTTGGTGATGCCAAATGTCTTCTGGTGGCCCTGCCCCTGGCCTCTGTCTATCCTTTTATGGTAGCCTTGTTCCCCAACCTATCATTTATCCTCTTTGCCGGCTTTTTCATCAACCTGGTCAGCCCTGGGGTCGGGCTTAGCCACAGCATGATCTTCCTAGAGCTCTTGCCCGAGGGCAAAAAGCACACCTTCACCGCCATCTACAGTACTGTCATGAACATGGGTGCTTTTGTGGGACCATTGCTCGGCGTGGCCCTGTCGAACGCCATCGGCCTTACGCCAACCTTGCTGATCGGGGGCGCCATGCGTCTTTTGGGAGCCGTTCTGTTCTATATTCATCCCATCAAAGATGCCAAGGCGCTCGACTCATCATCATAGATGGACGCCGGCCTTTCGTGCCGGTCCTGCGGCACAAAATGCCCAGAATAACTCCTGAGGAACGCGAAATCGCTATGGAAAACAAGGAACCTGAACTGAACACGGTGATGGTAATTGGGGCTCATCCGGATGACCCCGAGTTTGGCTGCGCGGCTACTGTCGCCAAGTGGGCCGCCCAGGGACGTTCGATCGACTATGTGCTGCTAACGAGTGGCGACAAGGGCAGCCACGATCGGTCCATACATCCGGGCCAAGTAGCAGCCCAGCGCGAGAACGAGCAGCGCGCAGCGGCTCTGGAACTGGGCGTTCGCTCGGTGCTTTTCCTGCACTATCCCGACGGCACGCTAGAGAACACCATGGACCTGCGTCGAGTGCTGTGCCAGATCATTCGCCAGATGAAACCGGACATTGTGCTGGCCATCGATCCCTGGCGCCGGTACCAGATGCACCCCGACCACCGCGCGGCGGGACAAGCGGCGTTGGATGCTGTGTGGGCCGCTCGCGAGTGGTACATTTTCCCAGAGCAGTTGGTGGACCTCGAGCCGTGGCGCGTGCGTGAGGTTTATCTGTATTGGACCGACAACCCGGATTACTGGGAAGACGTCACTGAATCGATAGAGCGGCGCATTGCGGCGCTCAAGCAACACGACAGCCAGGTCAATGGCCGCACCAGCCAGATCGAAGAGCGCATCCGCAAAGCAGCCCATGAGGTCGGCGAGCCGCACGGACACCAGTATGGGGAGTGCTTCCACCGCATCAAGCTGTAGACCTTTCCAGCCCGGTGTTGGGCAGCCACAAGTGAACGACTCGAATGGGAGACGGTAGATCATGACAGAAATATCCGGCAACAAGATTCCCGCTCAAGTGGACGTGATTCTGAGTGGGGGGATCGTGCTGACGATGAACCACGCTCGCCAGATCATCTCGCCGGGCTCGGCGACGACGACGTGCTGGAGGATCTGCAGGTAATTGGCCGGTTCCTGGGTAACGTGGCCGT
>CAYQDH010000441.1:0-4858 GCA_964416075.1 uncultured Anaerolineales bacterium
TTGTACCTCGGTATGGGCGGGGTGTCAAGCTCGCCCGTCGACTAACGCGACCAATGTGCCCGGCGGCCGGGGCTTGGCCTGCCTCAGGATTTGTACACGTCGCGGCGATCGAGAATCCGCTTCGCCTTGCCCTGGCTGCGCTCGATGCTATGAGGCTCGACCAACTTGACACGACAGGAAATGCCCAGGGTGTCGATGATCTCTCGCTCTGCACGCTGCTGGAGGTCGGCCAGTTGCCCCAGTTGATCGGAAAAGATCTGTTCGGAGACTTCGACCCAGATCTCCAGCGTATCCAGAGCGCCTCGCTCGCGGTCCACGATGATGAGATAGTGTGGCTCTACGCCGTGGACACGCAGAAGCACCGTCTCGATCTGCGACGGGAAGACATTGACGCCACGGACGATAATCATGTCGTCGGTGCGCCCACTCACTTTGGCCATGCGCACCAGGGTGCGGCCGCAGGAGCATGTCTCGGTAATCAATTTGGTAATATCCCCGGTGCGATAGCGGATCGCGGGTAATGCCTCTTTCGTGAGGGTCGTGAAGGTTAGTTCTCCCAACTGCCCATCCGGGACGCGTTGGCCCGTGGCGGGGTCGATGATCTCGGGCAGGAAGACGTCCTCGAATACGTGCAATCCACCGCGCTCTGTGCACTCGGCGGACACGCCAGGGCCGATGATCTCGCTCAAGCCGTAGATGTCTAGGGCGATGACCCCCAGGCGTTGCTCGATCTCGCGCCGCATGCCCTCCGACCATGGCTCGGCGCCAAAGAAGCCGACGCGCAACTTGCTTTCACGCAGATCCTGCTTCATCTCTGCGGCGCTTTCGGCCAGGTAAAGAGCATAGGAGGGGGTGGAGCATATCGCCGTAGCGCCCAGATCGTGGATGAGCATGATCTGTCTGGCGGTGTTACCGCTGGACATGGGCACGACGGTTGCTCCTATGCGCTCGGCGCCATAGTGTACACCCAGGCCGCCTGTGAATAGACCATAACCGTAGGCATTATGGACGATGTCCTTGCGCGTTACCCCGCCTGCGCAGAGCGTGCGAGCCATCACCTCGCCCCAGAGAGCCACATCGTTGGCGGTGTAGGCTACCAGGGTCAGTTTTCCTGTGGTACCGCTGGACCCGTGGACGCGTACAACGTCATCGAGGGGCACCGCTAACAGGCCAAAGGGATAGCTGTCGCGAAAGTCGGCCTTGCGGGTGAAGGGGAGATGGGCCAAGTCATCCAGGCTTCGCACATCCTGAGGTCTCACCCCCGCAGCGTCGAATGCGCGTCGGTAAAAAGGAACACGATCATAGGCAGCGGCGACTTGGGTCTGCAGCCTCGACAGTTGCAGGGCCTGCAGCGCTTCGCGGGGTGCGCACTCCATTGCTTTATTCCAGATCATGGCTTCCTCCTCTAGCTTGACGGTGACTGTTATGGGCGATGTCGTCTCTAGGCAATTCCCAGGTAGGCGCGGCGCATTTGTGGTGACTCGAGGAGCTGCCGAGCCGTGCCTTCAGCCACAATGCGTCCTGTTTCCATGACGTAACCACGATCGGCGATACGCAGCGCGGCATAGGCATCCTGTTCTACCAGCAATACAGTAAGCCCCTCATCGCGCAGACGTGGCAGGAGCTCCAGGATCTCTCTCACCAGCGCCGGGGCAAGGCCAACGGATGGCTCGTCTAGCAGGAGCAGGCGGGGAGAGCTCATCAACCCGCGAGCGATGGCCAGCATCTGTTGCTCGCCACCGCTGAGGCTGCCAGCGAGTTGGCGTTCCCGCTCTCGGAGACGCGGAAAGAGGCGATACACGCGGGCCAGGCGCTCCTGCACGGCTGGCTGAGCTAAGACCCAACGCAAAGGACCTAGCAGATCGCGCAGCGACCCGGCGTGGTGTCCGTAGCTTCCGACGAGAAGATTGTCGCGGACACTCAAGGAGATCAAGAGCTGCCGACCCTCTGGCACAAGTACAACCCCTCGACGGGCGATTTGGTGAGCGGGTAGCCCTGCCAGGCTGTGCTCGCCCCAAGAGAAATCGCCCTCGGCGATGGGTTGCAGGCCCGCCAAGGCCTTGAGGAGGCTGCTTTTTCCCGCACCGTTGGCGCCTAGGAGGGCCACAATCTCCCCTTCGGCCACGGTGAGAGTCGCACGGCGCACCGCCTGTACCCGGCCATAATACACACTCAGGCCGTCAACCTTCAGCATCAGAACTCCTCCACCCCCAGATAGGCCTCAATGACTGCTTTATCGTGGCGCACCTCGGCGGGGGAACCCTGTGCGATACGCTTGCCGTGATCCAAGACCACGACCCGATTGGCCAGCCGCATCACCAGCTCCATATCGTGTTCCACCAAGATAAGGGTGACGCCCATCTGCTGGATACGCAAGATAAGTTCGGCCAGATCGTTCTTTTCCAGGCGGTTGAGGCCGGCTGCCGGCTCGTCGAGTAACAGAACAGCGGGTTGACTGGCCAGGGCCCGGGCAATGGCCAACAGGCGCTGCTGGCCGAAGGGCAGGGAGCCAGCTTCCTCGTTCGCCTTGAGGCCGAGCCCCACGAGGTTAAGGTGGCGCATGGCATCCAGGTAGATATCTTCTTCCTCACGCAGGCCCCGGGGCAATCGCAGCGCTGCGACCCACATGCCAGCATTGCCGCTGGTGTGGCAGCCAACCATGACATTTTCCAACACCGTCATGTTGCCGAAAACAAGTGCCTGCTGGAAAGTGCGGGCAATACCCATGCGCACGCGCTCATCAGGCGGACGCCCGTTGAGCCTCTTGTTGCGAAACCGCACCTGGCCTTGTGTAGGGCCCAAGGAGCCGGCGATAACGTTTAGCATGGTTGTCTTGCCCGCACCATTTGGTCCGATGAGGGCCAGGATCTGGTGATCTGGCACTGCAAAAGTGACTTCATCCAGGGCCAGGAGACCCCCAAATCGCTGTGTGATGCGATCCGCCTCCAGGATAGCCGGCGCCTGCGACAAGTCTACGTCCGGGGGTCTAGCGGCCACGGCGTATCTCCTCGCCCCGACGGCCCGCCCGGTGGCGCAGCCACGACAGGCCACCTGCGCGGCGCCACATCCGTGCGGCAGCCGTTGTGAGACCTTCAGGCATATATATCATCAGGGCAACCAGGAGGATGCCATAGGCCACGATCTGCGCCTCTCCCGAACCAGTGGGGCTGATGGCCGACACCAGTTCACGTAGGACCAAGCTTAGGAGGAGGACAGCAGCCGCTCCCAAGGGAGCTCCCCACACGCTGGCTAGGCCCCCCACAGCGGCCATCAGGACCAGGCGAACCGACACATCAAGGTCGAAGGCTGTAGGGCTAATGAAGATCAGGTAGTGAGCGTACAGACTACCGGCGATGCTAGCATACAAGGCACTGACGACGAGGGCCTGCATCTTGTAGTCGGTCACGCGCACGCCAAGGCTCTCAGCGGCAGCCTCGCTGTCACGCACGGCGCGTAGCGCGCGCCCCACGCGTGAATTGACGAGATTCAAGGCCAGCGCCAAGGCGAGAAGCGCGATGCACCACACTAGGTAGTAGTATAGTAGGTCGGACTTTAGAATGAGGCCCCCGATACTGAGTCGAGGGATCCCGGGGAGCCCCGAAGGTCCACCCGTGAGTGTTTTCCACTCGTTCAGTACGATGAACGTGATCTCACCGAAAGCGAGCGTACCCATGGCCAGATACGGACCGCGCAGCCGAAAGACGGGGATTCCGATTCCGTACGCGACCAACGCCGTGGCTGCTGCGCTGGCTGCCAAGGCGACCCAAGGCGACCATTGAAAACGCACCGTGAGGATGGCAGACCCATAGGCTCCCAGCCCGAAGAATGCGGCTTGGCCGAGGGATATCTGGCCGGCGTATCCCGTCAGCAGGCAGAGCCCAATGGTGACAATAGTATAGATGCCGATAAGTACCAGCGTGCTCAAAGCATAGGGGGTGTTTAGCCAGAGGGGTAGTGTCCCGAGGAACACTGCCATGGTGGCCAGCCCGATGAGGTTCTTGCGCCGCCCCAGATAGCCCTGCTTAGCCGGCGCGATCATGATCTTCTCCGAAACAGGCTTGCGAACGATGTGGTCCGTCCCAGCAGGACAAGGACCAGCACTACAAAGGCGACGCCATCTTTGATGCCGGAGGAAAGCATACCTGAGGCAAACGACTCCATGACTCCTAGGATAAGTCCGCCAGCAACTGCTGCGGGAGCACTAACCAGACCCCCCATGATGGCCACAACAAAGCCTTTGAGACCCAACATGGCCCCCATATTGTAGCTTACCAGGGTGAGAGGGGCAATGATGATCCCGCCGATGGCGCCGAGGGCTGCGCTAAGAGCATAGGAGAGCAAAGCCATTGTCTCGCTGTTGATGCCTGCTAGCGCAGCAGCCTGACGATTGATGGAGCAAGCTCGAACAGCCTTGCCGAGGAGCGTGAACTCGAAAAAGAGATAAAGGAGCACCAGCACCACTCCCGCTGCTCCCATGATCCATACCCTTTGCCTGCTCAACACGGCTCCCATGATACGGTAGGGAGCGCCGGGCGAGAATTCGGGCAACGAGTAGGGGTTGGTGCCCCAGAAGATCAATGCCAGGCCTCTGAGGGCGATCGCCGTGCCAAGCGTGATAATGATCAGGGTCACCTCTGGCGCACGGCGCGCTGGATGGATCGTGAACCGCTGCACCAGCGCGCCGATGACCGTCACCAGCAGTACTGCAACAACAAAAGCGAGAAGAAGTGGCCATCTCAGGGTCTGCCCGAACATCACAGCCAACATAGCTCCCAGCATGACAAATTCCCCTTGGGCCAGGTTCATCACTCCAGTGACGTTGTAGATAGTGATGATGCCCAGGCCGATGAGTACATAG
>CAYQDH010000442.1:0-4317 GCA_964416075.1 uncultured Anaerolineales bacterium
CTAGCCTTCCCCCAGCAGTCTCATATTTAGCTCTTGTGCCTGGTTGGTGTGCAACGCCAGGTCCGAGGCCAAGCGGGCCGCATCCTCCCCATAGCCGAGCCGTTGGGCCAGAAAGGCGAACTCGTCACTATCCGTCGGCGGCACGTGCAGATCCTTGGCGTTACCCCGCACCATGCGCAAGGCATCGATCAGGCGGCGAATAAAAGAGTGCGCCTCGAACAGACGAGTGGCCTGATCCGCGGTCAGAACACCCGCCTCTCCTAGTGCTGCGATGGCTTCTCCGGTGTTGGTCAGCCTGAGCTCGGGATGCTCGCGCCCATGGTTGATCTGCAGCGCCTGGACCAGGTATTCGATATCGACCAACCCGCCGGGGCTGTACTTTGCGTTCAGCACTCCCGGCGTGACCATATGGCGTAGCTGCCGCTCGCGCATGGCGCGCATGGCCGCCACGTCGTAGGGCTCGCCCGAGTAGACAAAGCGGTCGCGCAGGGCGAGGATCTCCGCTCCCAGCGCGGGATCACCAACGATGGGGCGCATCTTGATCAGCGCCTGGCGCTCGTAGGGCCAGGCCGCGCCGCCTGGGCCAAAGTAGCGGCGGAACGACTCGAGCGATACGGCCATACTCCCGGCGCGGCCATAAGGCCGTAGCTGCAAGTCGATCTCGAATATACCCTCGCGTTTGGCGCGGATGGCCCCGACGACCGCGATGACCAACTTCTCATAGTATTCCGCTGTCGTGATGACCTCCGGCCCTGTGGTGTGTCCATTCCCCGAGAAGACGAACATCAGCTCGATATCGGAGGCAAAGCCCAGCTCGCGCCCGCCGCATTTGCCCAGCGCACTGATCGCCAGTGTCGCGGGCTCGCCAGTCACCGAGGTGGCATCGTCGGGCGCTTGCGGCGAGCGCCCTGTACTCTCCAGGCAAGGAGAGCCATGGCGCTCACGCAGCTCTGCATCACAGATGTGATAGGCTCCCTCGACGACCACCTCCGCCAGATCCGTCAGTTCTGTGGCGAATTGGCCAAAGGCCGCCGCAGGGCTTGGTGCGGGCGGCTCGTTGCCGGGCGACGCCGGCCCGATATGCCCCATGATGTGCCGCATGTCCACACGGAACATCTCCCGATCCTTGAAGGTGTTCAGGGCGACGCGCTGGCTTTCCGCTGGCGTGGTAGACGCCATCGCGGCTCTCAGGTCAGCGCGTAACTCGCAGCGTAGTTGCTCTCGGCCTTTGACCCTAGCCAGAGCATCGACGTCGCGCACCACGGGAAAGAGGTTGGTGTACTGCATGCGCAGGAAATCTTCCCATAAAAAGTCGCTCACTCCGAGCAAGCGCGCTAGCGCGCTCAGGACCTCGGGTCGCTCCAGTGAGCTGAGCTGATCCGGCCAATCGGGCTGCCGGAAGAGGTGCCCCAGGAACTCGCGAAAGTGCAGCAAAGCGCTCTCGGGGCTAGGCGACTGCGGCAAGAGATGGGTAAAGTGCTTCACGAGCACGGTGGCGGCCCTCAGCTCGCGTTGCTTCTCTGCACTGACGATCTTTAGCCCGTTGGCGTCGGTAAGAAAGAAAGTATCATGCGCCCGGATGCCGTCTGCGGCGCGACGCGCTGGCGCGGCTCGCCCGCCCACCCGGCTGGAGCGCTCCTCGTCTGCACTGGGTGGCGCGGACGCCGATTGTGGCGCGGACGCCGACTGTGGCGCGGACGCCACATTGACCTGGGCGATGTAGAGATCGTTCAGGGCCAGGGCGCTGGTGAACTCGTACAAGAACCCCATGGTATCCGCCGCCTCGATGCGTAGCACGGTATAGCGCTCAGAGAGGTCGTTATCGATGTCGATCGTCACGGGTTGGAGCACTGATGTGCTCGTAGGCAATGACGCGCTGACTGATAGGGTCACCGTAGAGTCGCTGAGCGCCTTTGGGTGTCCCAGACCGTTCGCGCGCTCGATCTCGCGCAGCGCCGCGGCAACGCGGTTAGCGATCTCACCATGCGCCTCGGCCTGTTGCCCGGCCTGCAGCCGCCGCAACAGCGCGGAGAGATCGGCGCTGTAACGCGCCCAGGTATCCGGCGTAGCAGGAGAGAGCACCGACGATACATGGAACACGTCCACGATCTTGCGCGGAGACGCCGGCATGCGGCGCGACCACTCCCATGGCCGGGGGCGGACGTTATCTCCAGGTCGTACGCCGTCCGTCCGCTCCCCGTGCTCCGCCTCGTAGGTGAAGGCATTGCCGTCCACGATGTTGAAACCATAGGCAAAGAGCAGCCCGCAGATGATCGACAGCTCTCCGGGATAGTCATAGCCAACGATGGTAACGCGCCAGGCACCGGCGTCAGGGGTTAGCGGTGCGTCAGGGATAGCGGCGCTAGAGATGCCAGCGCCAGGACGGGCGGCGCGCATGTCGAGCAGCGCGACAGGCGTTGCGTCGATCTCGACCAGGTTGTCTGCATCCAGGCGCTCAGCGAGCGTGGCATGGTATGCGATCTCGGCCTCGGAGAAGGTCGCCTCGTAGGTGGGGGTCATACGCGCCAGATGGCGACGGATCGCGGCCTCCGAACGTTCATGGTTCGGCATCATTGCCTCCTCATTGTCGGGCGTGCCTTGGTACCCAAACGCAGGTCCGTGCTTGTACCCTGTCTCAAGGTAGCGGCGGTAGACCCTGCGAATGGCGGCGCTGTGCTGTTCATAGTGCGCCAAGAATCGCGCGCCGGCCTCCGTGCCCTGGAACCCAAGACGCCTTGCCAGGTAGGCCAGCTCTCTGCTGTCGCTGGGCAGCAGGTGTATTTGCCGGTAATCCATCATCTGCAAATAGTGCTCCACAGGCCGCAGGAAGGTATAGCCATCCACCAACGCGCGGTAATCCTCCGGCGCCAACAATCGGTGTGTCCCCAAACGCGCGAGCGCGTCCAGCGTGTTGTGGCTTCGGACCTCGGGATAAGCATCACCGTAGGAGAGTTGCAGGTACTGGGCGACGAACTCGACATCGCGGATAGAGCCCTTACCCAGCTTGACCTCGCCCCATTCCTGGCCACGCTCGGCGAGTTGGTCCTCGATGCGCTGCTTGCTGTGGAGCACATCGGCGCGCACGGTATCGGGGGTCGCTTCATAGATCAAGGGAGCGATACGCTCCAGCACATCGCTACCTAGATCGATGTTACCGGCGACTGCCCGCGCTTTGAGCAAGGCCTGCTTCTCCCAGAGGCGGGCATGCTTCTCCAAATAGCCGATATAGCCACCTACCGACGAGACGAGCGGTCCCACCCCACCCCAGGGGCGTAGGCGCATATCGACGCGATAGAGGAATCCGTCTTCCGTGACCCGAGAAATGACGTCGATTAGGCGCCTACCAAGAGGCTCGTACGCTGAGGGCTCCTTCTGTGCCAGGAAGAGCAGGTCGATGTCGGAGCTATAGTTCAGCTCCCCACCCCCCAATTTGCCCATGGCAATGACGGAAAAATCGTCCAATGGGGTGTTGAGATGGCTTGCCAGGTGCTCCAAGGCAATGCGTAGCAGGGCGTCGGCTAGGTTCGACAGCTGCCCCGTAACCAGGGGCAGCGCCAAAAGCCCCGCCAGGTCGCAGAGCCCGATGCGCAAGAGTTCCGCGCGTTGGAAGGTTCGCAAGGCCTCCCCAACGTGCGCGTCGGAGGGATGAGCAGGATCGCCTGCACCTGCCCGGACGCGACCGAGTGCTTCACGGTAGAACTGGTCGGCGCTCTTGCGCACCGCGAGGCTGTGCACATCGCGGAGATGGCCTAGCTGGTCAGGGTGGCGGATCAGTATCTCGCTGAGAAACTGGCTCCCAGCAAAGAGCGTGACTAGCACATCTCGTAGCCTGACATCGTCGGTCAGGGCGTTCAGGAGGTCGATGGCGACGTCAGGGCCCGATGTAGCACCGATGTCAGTCGTGTCGTCGGCGCGATAGACGGCATCAGCGAAGCGTTCGAGATTGAGCAGCGCTCGGTCGGGGCTGGCAGTCTGGGACAGGGCCGTTAGCAGGCGACGAAAGAAGCGGTGCCACACTGACGCGTTGGCCGACCGGTCGCGAGCACAAAGGATGATGGCCATGCGCTGCATCGCCCGGCGCGCGGCGCCGGCATCGGCAAACCCGGCTGCCGCCAGATGAGACTGGAGGCGCTCCACGTCGACACCGGAAAGCACCAGATCAGGATCGATCGCATCACAAGACATTGCGGAAAAGACCTATCACTACGTCCTGGTAGGACCGTCTCGCCCGAGCACAAGTCTTGCCCCAAGGCGACTATCCGGCAAAGGCGGTCCAGAGCTGTGACTCGCTAGATGGTTGACTATAACACTCCATGG
>CAYQDH010000442.1:4327-4854 GCA_964416075.1 uncultured Anaerolineales bacterium
ATGGATGCGGCGTCAAAAGCTTAGATTGGCTCCATCCTGTGTGGGCGGTCTGGCACAAGAGATCCCGCAGGGAGGGGTTGCCCAGTTGCGGAGGAGGTGACATGCGCGCGCAGGGCAACGTCCCAGCAACCTTGGAGCGTCGCCCCCGGAGATGCGGCTGTGGAACGCGGCGCACCCGAGCGCTATCCCTGGCGCGTCGCGTCCCACAGCCAAAACGATCTGGGCGATCTAGACGTCGTAGTACAGCGTGAACTCGTAAGGATGAGGGCGCAGGCGGATGGGGTCGATCTCGGTATCGGTCTTGTAGGCCATCCATGCGCTCAGCATATCTTCGGTAAAAACGTCACCCTTGAGCAAAAAGGCGTGGTCCACTTCCAGCGCCTTGATCACATCGGCCAGGGAGCCGGGTACCTGCTTGAGGGCCTTGGCTTGCTCGGGCGGCAGGCCATAGAGGTCCTTGTCCATTGGCTCACCAGGATCAATGCGACTCTGGATGCCATCCAGGCCGGCCATCAGCAGGGCGGCAA
>CAYQDH010000443.1:0-4840 GCA_964416075.1 uncultured Anaerolineales bacterium
GTAGGCCTCGTAATTCGGCCCTCGAGTGATACGCACACCGAATGCCTTCGGGTGCCGCCATACCGCCGTTCCCGGATAGGGGCGGTGCAGGCTAAGGCAGACCTCATCGGTGCCGCAACTCTTGGCGAAGGCCACCGTTCGCTGGATGCTGTCTTCCGACTCGCCGGGCAGCCCGATGATGAAAAAGGCCTCCACCTTCCATCGAGCATCGTCGGATCGTCCGTATCTGGCGATGGTGGGTAGAGGTCATGTATCCTGGCCTGGAACCCTGCTTCCTCAAGGACCGCAGCCAGATAGGGTAATCCCAGTCCCTGCATGACGCGAGGCGGCTTACTCGGTCCGGCGATCAGTGCGATCATGTGTCACCCTCCGCGCCTAGCACTAGAACCGCAGTTGACCGGTATATCACCCTGAGGGTACTCCAAGCATCTCGCGCTGGCTTTTCGGAGATGCTTCGGGCCAAAGTACGGCCCTCAGCATGACAGCCGTGGGAACCACGGTGGTAGTACTAGGCCATGATGGATACCATCTCCAGCACAGCCACTCCTAGTGACCTATCGCCTACGATCTGTATCCTGGGTGTGGCGAGTTCTGGGGTGATCCCCTTGCTGAATAGCCGCCAAGCCAGGTCCTGGTCGATTTGTACTCGTGCGCTGGTGAGGGGAGCCCCACCTGCATAGAGGTGCCAGGCGCCGCCCTGCCTGAGCAAGGACCACTCTCCCCCCGCCTCGCCCGTGATCTTGACCGTGACGATCACGCCGTCGTCAGCGCCGACATGGCGATAGACATGGGGCAGGCCCCGCACAAAGGTATCCAGCACGGGGTGCAGCCAGCGCCGCTGGGTTAGTAGGGTCCGGCCCACTGCCTGGCGGATATGTTGCTGGTGCAGCCATTTCTCGGTGTATTCGCGTGCGATGTCGAACCAATTCGGCGATCGTTGCTCGCCCGCCCAAGCTACTGCGGCCCGGGCCGGGGCGTCGTCCGGCAGATTCTTGAAATGCTCGTAGAGGCGCCGATCGGTCAGATCGAGGAACTCGATCAGTATCTCGGGACTGATGCGCCGGGCTGCCATGACCCATTCGTCGTTGCTCCGGTTTATGGTGGCCAACAACTGATTATACGTGGGTCCGGGCGCCGGTGGCTGGCTGGCGGTGTCGTGATGGCTCCACAACCGGCCGAGGTTGCCGCCGAGCAGATGCGCCGCGACGTCCTTGACCGACCATGACCCGCAGACCGTCGGCGCGGCCCACTCCTCAGGCCCGAGGCTGCGCAGCAACGACAGCAACTCGGCGCTGAGGGGAGGAAAGAGCTGCACGGTCTCTATCGGTTCGACCGGTTTCATATCGTGTGTCTCCGCTATGGTAGAGCGCCTCTACGAGCGAAAGGACCTGTCCAGATAGAAAGTGACCTCAGGGGGCCAGGCCTTGAAATCACCCCAGGCCTGGCGCTCCCAATTCCACGGCACCACCGTCACCCGCGTATCCGTCAGGTGGGCGACGGCAACCGTACGGTGGAAGGGGATATCGAGTGGGTGGTTGCGATTGTGCCCCACTTCCACACAATCGATTCCCGCCCACTGGTATACCAACTGCCGGTGGAGATGGCCGCTAACCGCCAGAACCACATGATAGGGCTTGAGAAGGTCACGGAGCGCATCTCTGTTCTCCAATTCGGCGAGGCGCGCGTGGGTGAGTAATATCACAGGCCGCCCGTTGCCTGCCGCCTGGAGATCATAGGCCAGCCATGCCAGCTGTTCTGTATCAAGCCGGTAGCGTTGCTGTGGAACAACAGCGCCAAAAGCGCCCGGCTCGGGGCTGGGGCCGCCCTCCAGAAAGCGACAGGCCAGCGACACAACATGAACCCCATCGGCATCAAAGGCATAGTACTCGGCGCCATGCTTGGCCACGAACCAGCGACGAAAGACATCATCGTCGTGGTTGCCCAGCGTCTCGCAGATGGGGATGGGACAGTGCTGGGTGCAATGCAGGTAATAGGCCAGCCCGCGTTCGTCTTCTTCGGTTACATCGCCGCCGTGCAAGATGAACGCCGGCTTACCCACCACGCCGCCGATCTCCTGCGGGTAAGGCCAGCCCTCGAGCTGCAGCATCTGCCTCAAGGCGCTCTGACGGATGTCGGCTTGGCCAAAGACCTGCTGGTAGCCGAAATGGGTGTCAGACCACAGCAGAAAGGTTAGATCGGTTCCCTGTGACATAGGTTGCTCCTCTAGATGCACGGCGAGCCTGCACTTTGCCCCTGTCGAGCCATGCGCGACACCTCTGCTTCATTTACATCCACAGCAGTGAGTCGTTGCTCGTGGACAACACATCAGGCCAAGGGCTTTTCTCGGAAAGGGAATGACAGGTCAATCGACCCTTCAGACTTGTATCAGTGTCGTGGACAAGCCCAGAAATGCGCCGTATCGCCGCGCTGCCACGGCTACGGCTTCGTTTTCTGGCTCTGCCAATGCTGCAAACATCTTGGTTTCCACGGCCACGATATCCTTTTTCATGGTGCGTTGCCAGGTACCCACAATGTGGCCCTGGAGGATAATCACCGTGTCTAGGGCGGATAGATTCCCGCGTGAGGGATCCAGGATGGCGCTGCGGTCCTGGTAGCCGACCGTGTATTCGTCATAGTTCGGAAGCAGGTAGGCCGATGGAGACGCTGCTTCCGCTTTACTCATATCCGGCCCGGAGGCCGGGCACCAGTAGGTCACATCGTCGATGGTCTCCGATAGCATTTCGGATCCGAGTAGCGATAGACCCACCTTGGCATCGGCCACAGTGAGCCCCGACCACCAGGCGAAATCGCGCAAGGTGGCAGGGCCATGGCTGGAGAAATAACGCTTCACGAGCGTGGCCAGCGCCTCGTCGCGCTCCAATGGCTTTGCCGGAGGGACGCGCTCCTCGAGCAAGGTGTAGGTATGTTGCTTGCCCCGTCGCGGGCCGCTACAGATAATGCCTACTAACTCGGCGTATGCCAGCATATGAGGGAGACGCTGCCCATCGGTGGCGATGCCGGCGCGCTCCAGTTCGTCGCGCGCCTCCTCACGCGTTAGACGGTGGCCGCCTTGCAGGGCTTGCTCCAGCACGGTGCCGCTACACGACAGGGTTTCCTGGTCCAGTCCCAGTTCGCGGTAGCGGCCGGCGCTTCCGGCGATGATACGCGGCGCCGTGAGGGCAAGCATCCAACGGATGTCGGCGGGAGCCACAAAATGCCAGGTGGGACGCATGACGTGCGTGCGCAACAAGGCCCCCGAATCGAAAGCGCTCTCGATATCGGCATCTGTGGCGCCCTGCAGGCGCAGCCCCAGCGCCCACTTGGCGCCCGCATAGTCCTGGGCCTGGACGGCCCCCAGCCACTGGACCACGTCGACCGGCTCGCCCGCTATGGGTAGGGCAAGGCGCTGGTTCAGCAGACGGCGGTGAGCAATACTGGAATACTGCTCGCTCGCTTCAGTCACACCAACCTCCATGGCCATCAAGCTCTCTCGGGCATGCTAGCTGAGTGGGGTGCAGTGGATGCAGGGTATGGGAGCGAGTGAGACGAGGGTGCAAGCCAGTTTGGGTGCTACGCATAGGGCAACCACAGCCCACCCAAGAACGAGAGCTAATTTATCATAGCACCCTGCGATGGGGACGTCAAAACGATCCTCCCTTCGGGACGGCCAATAGCAGAGCCCTGTACCTATGCTCCACCCGGGGTGATCGACCCGATCGCCAGGAATGCAAAGATCAGCACATCCTGTATAAAGTGGATGAACCAGGCCCAGAACAATCCGCGCGTCTCCAGCATGGATTTCCCGAGTAACCAGCCCAGAAATCCCGCCATGAGCACACCGATGACCCCATACGGCACGCCATAGTAATGGCCGATCCCAAAATAAGCTGCCATCAGCCAGAGAGCCTGTTTCTTCCCCAGCGGGCCCTCGAGCACGGAGAGAAAAGAGGCTTTGTAGGTCATCTCCTCGTTGAATGCGTTAAGTGCAGCGGCTAATAGCACGGCGGGCAGGAAGGGCAGCGCTCGGACGACCAGGTCAAGGGGCGGCCGCCCGGCGATGACTAAAAACGCCAGGGTCCCGAGGCTGATAAAAAGAGCGAGATTAGGCCCGAACTTGCGCCACCTTTCACCCGTTTTCACGCCTAGCCATTTCAGGGGCTCTACTGGGGCCGATGTATCGCCCTTGACGAGGAAAAAGGCCTCGCGTTTCCGTTTCAAAAGGAATAGGGCGGCGATCATCACCAGCGCTACTATGAAGCGCAGGGACTGCTCGGCCAGCATGTAGACATTGAAAGACGGGTTGTCCAGCCATGATCGGTAGGTGGGGAGTTGGTCCAGCCAGGTGAAAACCGACCACTCTGCGCCCACCAGCACGAGGAACAATCCCAGGAACGGTCGCAATGCACGCAGCGGCATCCAGACCAGGCTCAAGAGCAGGCCAATGCCGACCGCGCTGGCCGAGATGGCCGCTTGCAGGGTGGATGAGACTGGCTGGTGGAACATCTCCTGCAATATGATCTTGGGCAGCGCCGAGGCGACCAGCAGGATGACCCATGTGGCAACGATAGCGCTCTTTCGAGATGGGGAAGCATTCATGGTTCCTCTCCTCTTCTGCGATCTACGCTGAACCTGATAACATGGCGTCTTTGATGGTCTCTGCCAACTCTCGCGGGGTCTGCTGGTCTGCATCGATGACCAGGCTGCAAGCCCACAAGAACGGCAAGGCCTGGACGAACTGCACATGCAATCGCTTTAGGAATTGTGGGTCGCGCGACAGGCCCCGGCTGGGGTCCCCCGCAACGCGGACCAACGTTTGCTCGTAGGATACCGCGAGCGTAAC
>CAYQDH010000444.1:0-4838 GCA_964416075.1 uncultured Anaerolineales bacterium
TTTGGTGGGGGCAGCGCGCATCTGTTTCTCAGCGACCCAGAGAATATCAGCGCCAGCGGCGTGGATATCACCGCCCAGCCGCCCGGCAAGCGGGCGCAGAACTTGGCGCTGCTTTCGGGCGGGGAACGTGCCCTCACAGCAGTGGCCCTCCTCTTTGCACTGCTAAGCGCAGATCCTGTTCCGTTCTGCTTTCTGGACGAAGTGGATGCGGCACTCGATGAGGCCAACGTGGGACGGTTTCGGTCTCTGCTGCAAGAGACAGCCCTCGAGACGCAGTTTGTGGTCATTACGCATAACAGGAATACCATCGAGGCAGCTACAACAATCTATGGGATCTCGATGGGCGAGCAAGCAGTGTCTCAATCTATCTCGCTCAAGTTACCGCCACGCGAGGCTAGAACCAGAGAGAATCCAGGGGTAACCGCCGCTTAGGCCAGTCTAGAAGACGATCGCCGCTTCGGGTGAGGGCCTAATCTGCAGAGGGTGTCCCGTTATGTCCATCATCCGGCGGACGGGGCAATTCATCAAGGGATTGCAGACCTAGGTACTGGAGAAACTCGAACGTGGTCTTAAAGAGGACGGGGCGGCCTGCTTGCTCCAAACGCCCAGCCGGCGTGATCAACGATCTTGCCAGTAAGGTGCGCAAAACTCCATCCGAGTTAACACCGCGAATCGCCTCGATTTGTGCACGAGTAATGGGTTGGCGGTAGGCGATGACGGCCAGCGCTTCCAGTGCAGCAGGTGAGAGTCTAGCATGGCCACTAATGCCCAGGAATCTCTCGATTGCCGCGCTGGCATCGGGCGAGGTAACCATCTGTACGGCTGAACCATAGCGCGCAATGCAAAGCCCACGATGGACCAAAGCGCTGCCCAGCCTGGCGATGGCATCCTCTACAGTCTCAAGCTCGCATTCCATAGCTTGGGCCAGATCTTCAAGCGCAGCGGGACCATCAGCAACGAACAGAAGGGCTTCGAGCAAACAGTCGATGTTCAAGGACCCCAAGATCGCTCCGTATCGTACAAGGACTCTGATGCGTTTTCGCATCACACTCGCCAAGGCCATCGGGCCCGGCCTACTGATGATCTTGGCCTTGCTGTGCCCGACCCAGTGCAGCAGACCGGGGGACGCGCCGATCGTATGGCCACAGAAAGAGATCGGTGTATCAGAGAAGGCAGCCAGTGACCTTGTGGCTCGCCTGAGCCAGATCCCTCAGGACGGCGAGGTCTTGAGCGCGATCTTGACAGATGAGGAACTGACATCGTATGCACGAATATATGTTGCCGATGCCAGCCTCCATGAGCCGACCATTCTGATCGCCCAGCAAGGGCTATACTTGGGCGCTCGGGTCGGAAGACGCGCCCAGCATCAAGTGCGCGCCCTATTTACTGTCAAAGCTGACCACAGAGCCCTGCGCATCAACATCGTGGGCGCAACAGTGGACGACCGCGCCGTGCCGCGCCTTGTGCTCCGCTGCTTGGAGCAGGTTGCCAACGCCATCCTGGCTGACACAACATGGCGAATTCAGGTCAAACAGGTGATACTGGGAGAGGGCGCCCTCACCATAGAGGGCGCGCCTCGCTCGATCAGTGTCAAGTGATCTGCAGGTTACTTAGGTTGTGGCAGGCGCGTCTTCAGCAGAGGATTCCTCCTGGGTAGGACTTACCTCTTTGTCCATCTCTACCACTTCCACATGCTCATTTTCCCAGGTTTTGTCCTCAACGGCAGCCGGTTCTGCAGTCGCCGCCACTGAACTTGATGGCCTGACCGAAGACGAACTCGCGCTGGCGGCGGCTGGCGCAAGCATGGCGCCACGCGGATAGGGCTCATGTCGAATGTTGATGCGCACTTTGCCGCGAATCTTGAGACCTAGTTGTGTTTCCACAATGTTCCGCGTCAACTCCACAATCTGGTCCGACAACATGGGCACATTCACAGAAGGGCTGGTGTCCATGTTGAGCAGAACCTCCACATCCTTGCCGTGGCTGGCAACCTGGGCATCAACCTTGCGCACACCGGCCAGTTCGTCAATGCGATTCTCGAGACTCTGAGCCACTGACTGAACACCCAACTGCGCGTCGCCACTTTTGGCGGCGGTAATGCGCACCGTTTTCAGTTGGGAATGGCGCAACTCAAGCCAGAGCAGAATCAGCAGCACAAGCAACACAATACCACATATTGCGACAAAGATGACGAAAAACTGGCCCGTGTTCAGGAGATCCAGAGTGCTTGCCATGGCGCCCTGTATGACAAGGGCAACTTCGCGAGGGAAAAGAAGCAACAGGACCACCAAAGCAAAAAGGGCGAGGATGATGAGAACCATGGCGATACGATTGAAAATGTTCACTGCCCACCTCCTCAGATCACGCGAAAACTAGGCGAATATCATACAGAGATTATACGCCAAGTTAGCTGTCGAGTCCACACCTGCCAAGGGATAGCACAATAGGGCGGCTCTTGCCCTCGGCAAGAGCCAAAGCAGGCAGACCATGAGGACGACGCTACGGACGCCCATCGCCCCCTGAGGAACCTGATGAGCGGGCGAAGAGTGGTGTTGAGGGACCTCATCGAACCCGACCCCAATATGCCCAACCAGGAGAATACTTGAAAATGACTTGGTGCTCCCCAGGACTGAGTGAGACCGCACGGAAAAGCATGTCAGCCCGCAGGATCTGAGCTTTCTGCCCATCGACGAAAGCTTGCCAGCCCGGATAGTCCATATCGGCGAGCACTAGATAAGACAATTGCTGGGCCGATGCACGGAGCACGACTTGCTGATCCTTATACGCTTCGACTTGAACGGGTTCAACACTGTCCGCCGTTAGGATGCCGGGGATTGCAAGATCTCCCGCTTCAACGCGTACCCGGTCTGCACGTACCAGATATGCTCGAGGTAGAGCATCCTCGTTCCGATATATGAGCGCATCCTCGCTACGGTAGACGATGGAATGGTCGCCCAAGCCCAGGAGGTGTGATAGCAGATATTCCCGGCCCGCGGCATCGCGCAAGCGGACACGCTCCACCCGCACGAAAGCCTCGTCAATCACGGTGCGCAACATAACCGCCTCAAGGCGCAGGGGGACGTCAAGACGTTGGCGCGTCACATAGGTATGGCCAACGTGTTCGCGGGCCGGAAAGCCAGAACGAGCAGGCCATGTGGTTGCCACTGGGGCGGCGCGGTGAGCCACAGTGGACCTCACATCATCGCGGTCGTAGGCCCATTCAGAAGTCTCGATGCCCGCCCTCAAGGGGATGACCAGCTCATTCCCTCGCTCATCCCTAAAAAGCAACTCCGCCACCAAGTAACCGGTGGGAAGGTCGGCAGCATGGCTCAGATATGACTCGACGTCTATTGCGGTCACTTGAATTTGAGCCGCATCGGGGCCCGATAGATCGATCCAGGTGCGGACTGGTAAAGCAGACAAGGGGTTCTGAACATCGTACAACTCGCTGGCCTGATCCACGGGGAGCAATTGAGGAATAACATAGTATTTCACATTGAGGCGATTCAGGCGTTCTGCCGTCAAGTCTCGCAGATAGGCCTCGTAGGGACGAGGAACCAGTGGCATGTAAATATTGGCACTGGCCACAGCGTGGGTGAGTCCCATGTTAGGATAGAGTGCCTCGTGCATCACAGTGAGAGCGGGGAGAATCTCCTCCTTGGTGTATATGCGATACAGGGTCTGGTCCTGGTCGAGAAACGCGAGGGAACGAGGGCGTTCGACGGCTCTGGCGGATGGCCAGGTGGCATTGTAAGTTCGACTGAGCACGGCGCTGTAAGCAGAGAGGTCCACCAACAGCAGCACTATGGCAACGCTCTGCCAGGCCCATCGTACGGATAGGCGTGTGGCCACCAGCAGCGCGCACAAGGAGACCAGCATGACCAAAGGGATCCACCGCCACGCATCGACCAACTGCTCCACATCAACGGCTCGGCCCAGAGCCATGATGATGGGTACGCAGCCTAACAGGGCAGCGCTCAACAAGAGCACACCGGCCCTAGTCATACGCGCCGCAGTCATTCTCCTCAAGATATCCAGACCCATAGCCGATAGCACAGCCAAACTGAAACTGGACCAGTAAAGATAGCGCGCCGGCACGCGAAACAGGTTCAGGACAGGCACATAGCGCAGGTATCCGTATAGCGGGTTCCAACGCCCAACGGCCAGCACAACGCCCACAACGCCCAGGCCAACATAGAACCAGATGTCGCCCGACGGTTTCCGTCGCAGCGCTATGCCCGACAGTGCCAGGGGTAGAAGACCTACATAGACCATCAACTCCACAGAGCCGGTAGGATAGGGATTCCCCAGTGCGAATGGGGACAGGTAGGTCAGCAGAAGAGCGGGATGAAACGAGTAGCTGGTGAAAAAGCTCGAATCCAGTCCACCTGCTCTCTGGGACAAGCCACTCAATTGCAGGGTGGGCAACAGTTGCGCGCCACCTATCACGACGCCCACAAGCAAGGCGGCCAGCCACAGGCTTACTCGCCGCCAGGATACACTCTTGCCTCGCGCCGGCCACAGGATCCACATGGCGTAGAAACTAACAGCTAACAAACCAAGGAGTGAGACCTGGGGATGTCCCGCGAGAAACTGCAGAGCACACACCAACACCAGGCCGACCATTTGAGCCCAGTGCCGTTTCGTGGACTCGGGCCGGAGCAAGTTGTGGCTAAATGCAAAGATCCATGGCAGCCAGGCCAAGGTCGTTAGTACACTGATGTGGCTCAAGTGGGCGATGGCGAATCCACCGAGACAAAAAACCATCGCCCCCCAGTAGGAGGCTACAGCAGATAACTCATAGCAGCGTAAAAAGTAGTAAAAGCCGGTTCCTGCGA
>CAYQDH010000445.1:0-4836 GCA_964416075.1 uncultured Anaerolineales bacterium
GCCGAGCACGCCGGGCGGATATTGCTCCGCGTCGGCGGGCAGCTCGTTCTCCAGGTTGTGCAGAAAGGTGGTGACAAAGCAGCTGGGAGCGGCCATGGTCAGGCGCGGCTCGATGGCCCACAGCCAGGTGCTCATCGTGCCCCCGCCCGAGTTGCCCGTCACGCCCACGTGGCGGGGGTCCACCTCCGGCCGGGCCAGGAGATAATCCAGCGCGCGCATGCCGTCCCAGGCGCGCCACATGGCCAGGTTGTCGCCCAGCAGCTCCAATTGCTTGCCCATCATGTTGTGGGCGCTGGTGCAGCTGCGCACCGCCTCGCGGTCGGATAGCAGCGCGTACTGGTCGCGCTCGCCCTGGTTGAGGGGGTCATAGATCAGGACCACGAAACCGCAGCGCGCCAGCCATTGGCAAAAGTCCTGGTAGAGGGGCTCGGCTTTGCCGTCCTCGGAATGGCCGCAGGCGCCCAGGACCGCGGGCGCGGGGCCAGGCAGGTCGCGCGGGATATAGAGGTTGGCGGTGACCCACAGGCCGGGGCGGCTCTCAAAGCGGACCTTGTCCACTCTAAACGCGGGGCGCTCCACGGTCCCCGTAACCTCGGCGCCGAGGGCCATCAGCGGCAGGGGCTCGGGGCGCGGCTGGAAGGCGCGATCGATGGCCGCGCGCACAGTTTGCTGGTAGGCCAGGGCGTCGTCGCGGGTGCGCAGGGCGGCCAAGCGCGCGGCGCGGTCGGCGTGCAGGCGGCGCACTCGGGCGATCAGTTGGTCGAGCACGAGATGTCCGTAACCGTTGCGCATGGGCGTTCCTTCGGCGCCGAACGATGGACGTTCGGCAGGATGGATTGCTCAATCGTGGGGTATGATAGACGGTTTGGGGAGAAAGCTCAAGTGAAGCGACGCACACCACCCATGACATGGCGAGGGGCGCGATTTGGATGGCCCTCGCAGCGAGGGCACGCGGCTACACGAGGGAAAGAACCACGGAATACACGGAAAACGCGGAAGAAGAACGGTAAACCGACTCGAACACTACCTGTGGCGTAGAGGACAGGGCACAGCGCCCGTTGCCACCCTTCCAGATCAGGCTGGATCGCGAGCGATAGGGGGACAAGGAATCAGAGAGCGGCTAGGGCCGGTACGGCGACCGGCCCCTACTATTTTTCATCCACGGTGGTGAGCACAGATCATGATAACTCCGTGAGACCTCCGCGCCCTCGGCTCGCTGCGAGCCGCTCGTGTTTCCTCTTGCTATCCCAACTGGGCGATGCTGTAGCGACCGTTGCCATAAGCGTAGCCCTTGCCGATGTGCAGCCACTGGCCCAGCCAGAGGATTGGCAAAAGAGGCCGCAGGTCTTGGTCGCTGGCATACCAGGCTTGCCCCACAAAGCCCTGCGCGGGCTTGCTCGAGAAGCTAAAGCTGGCCATGAGCGTCTCGTCGTGCACCAGGGCCACGCTCTCGGCCAGGTCCAGCAAGGGGCCCCAATCCTCGTGGGGCCATTCGCCGCCGCCGTGCACCTCGCTGAGCACGCGCAGCCGGCGCACCAGGGCGCGCATCAGCGGCGCCAAGTGGGGCGTGCGGACCTGCTCCTTTTTCTCGCTACAGTCGATGGGGCTGAGGTAGCGCAGGCTGAGGGCGTGCACCGGGCCCTCCCACTCGGCGGCCCAGCGCGTGGCCTGATCGTACGTCAGCCAGGGATCGCTCACCCCCTCCTCATCCAGGGCCGTCTCTTCCAGCCCCTCCTCCGTCTCTACCAGGGCCGTCACCTCTTCCAGCCGCGAGCGCAGCCTCTCGCGGCCCATGCCGCGCTCGGCGCCACGGGCCACGGCCTCGATGAACGCCGGCCCCTGCTGTAGGGCCGCCTCTCCCAGCAACACCAGCTCCAAGCCCCAGCCGTCGCCCGGCCAGTAGCGGGTGCGGCGATCCTGCATGTCCCACAGGGCATAGGCGGGGGGCGGGGTGTTGCCCACCAGCATGCGCGTGGCCTGGGACCAGGCGGGGTTAGCGGCGGGCTGGATCAATCGGGCAAAGAGACAGCCCTCGGGGGTGGGGCAGTCGTCACAGGAGACGCTGAGGCGCCCCTGGGCGCCCTGGCGGCGGGCGCACCAACGGAGCGAGAGCTCCCAGAGCAAGGATTTGTGGATGAGGTCGCCTTTGAAGGGGGGGACGGCGGCGCCCTGGAGGGAACGGAGGGCAAAGCCCAATCGCATGATGGGGAGTTGGTCGATGATCACAGATTGTCTCCTGAAGGAGCGCTTACGTAAGGTGGCCCGACCTGGGTCGCCCGGGCAGGCACCCCGCGGCGGGACCTCGAGCTTGGCCTATGCTACCCCAGTCGTTGCTCTGGCGCAACCCCAGTGGTGGCCCGAGCGCCACACAGATAGCTGCCTCCGAAACAACCAATGCCAGCTTTTGCAGCCGGAACAGCACACAAATTGGAAGGCAATGGATGCTATTTCAGGGGGCAAAAGACGGAAAAACCCTTGACATCGCCAGGCGCGTCCCCTATACTGGATGACAGACGCCACCGCAGTTTGACGATGCGATGCCGCGAGTTTGTGTCGGGAATGAGCAGTAGGTACATGGGCGTTCGGGCTGTGTTTCTGCATAGGGAGTGATCATGCCGACGTACTATATGCGTGTTGACGCGGTCAATCTGGCTCAATCTGTCTACGACACCTACGACATCAGCACCATCCGCGGGGGCAGCTTTCTCCTGCTACAAGCCATCGCTCGGATCCCCGACCAATTCAAGCTCACGGGTCGCCTGCGGCCCATCTCCACCGCTGCCAGCCAGGGCCTCTTTGCCTTTCAGTGCGCCGAGGAGGACCAAGCCTACAGGGAAAGGTTGCGCCGGGATGTGCTCGCGTACCTGGACGAAAAGACCGGCGGCCATGCTACTTTTTTGCTAGCCATGGAGAAGGAAGACCCGAGTGACTTCCGCAAGGTGCTGGAAAAGCTTGAGGCGCAGATCCACCGCCAGCAATGGCGCATGCCCACGGTGGCCATCCCCGCCTATGAGCGCGCAGCCCAGGAGTGTTACCTGGATGGGTGGCGCCCTGGCGTAGAGGTGGATCGCCGAGATGATGAGGAAAACAAGATCAGCCGAGCGACGAGCTTCCGGCGCGACCATGGCCGCAAGCTCAGGAACGGCCTCTTCTACGAGCTGCTCAAAGATAAAGCCTACGAAGGCCTGCGCTGTACGGGGGACCTGGAGCAGCTAACCAAAGACCGAAGCAAGGGCGTGCTCGATGGTAAGATGGCCTTCATCTACGCGGACGGCAACAGCTTTGGCAGCATCCGGCGCCTGCTCTGCAAGACGGAGGGCCAGCGAGGGCAGTTCGACGAGGCGATCCAATCGGGCGTGCGCGAGCCATTCCTCAGGGCGCTGCTGCAAAGGGCGCGCCAGGACCCCGCCTTCAAGACGAAGGATGAAGAAGGGCGCGAGGCCCTGCGCCTAGAGATCTTGCTGTGGGGCGGCGACGAAATGATGCTCGTCGTGCCGGCGTGGCGAGGCTGGCAGGCGCTGCAGCTTTTCTACGAGCAGGCCAAGAACTTGGAGTTCCAGGGCATGCCCCTGAGCCACCGCGCGGCGATGATCTTTTGCCACCACGATGCGCCGATCCTGCAGATTCGAGAACTGGCTGATAGACTGCTGGCTCGCACCAAAGAGGATGCTCAGACCAACCTGAAGGACGTGCTGGCGCGCGGTCCCGCCTGGGCGCCCCCCACGGAGACGGAGCGCGCCGGGCTGGTGGCCCGCCTATCCAACCACGCCTATGGCGACGCGTTCCACTATTTGGCCCTGGAGTCCTTCGACATGCTGGGCGGCTCGCTGGGGCGCTTCTTGGACACGTACTATGGTAAGATTTCCCCGGCCCGCCTGCTCGTGCGAGCGGAAGAGATGGAGGCCATACGTCAGCAGGCCCTCATCGTGCGCGGCTTGGTGGCGCGCAGCAAGGTGTTGCAGGCGATCCAGGCCATCCACGACGGCCATCCGGAGCACCTGGAAGGGATCAAGAAGCAGATCATCAAACTGGCACCGCCCGGCAGGCGAGGCGAGCTCAAGACGGCCATCGAGGGCTTGACCGGGGCCGACCCCGCGCGCGGGTACATCCTCGGCGACCTGTGGGACTATATCCCGGAGTGGGCAGCATGAGCAAACGATATACTTGCGATGTAACGCTTGCACTCGTGGGTCCCTTGTTGACGGGCGCGACGGGGCCGGAGGCCTACGGCCTAGACCAGGCCTTCCACCGCGACTATCGCGGGCGGCCGGTGATCCCGGGCACGCACATCAGGGGACGGCTGCGCATGGCGCTGGAGGAACTGGCCACGCATGCTGAGCAGCCGATCGACGTGCTGGGCTGGTTCGGCAAGCCCGCCAGCGAGGATGCCGAGGCGGCGAACAGCTACGAGCCGGCGCCGGGGATGCTCAAATTCTCCGATTTCGGGTTCCCCGATCTCCAAGAGGTCGAGCCCAAGGCCCCCGAACCCGGCGCCAGGAAGCAAGGCCCCTCGCCGCGGCGGGCCCGCGCGGCCATCGACCCCATCTCTCTCACGGCGGCGGAGCACCAGCTGCGCGTGGCGGAGGAGCTCTTTGCCAGTGGGAAGCGCATCCCTTGTCGCGGCACGGTGACCTTTTACGCGACGGACGACGCGGCGGCGCGCCGGATCGCCCGCACGCTGCGCCTGGGTTTCACCTGGCTGACCAGCTTGGGCGGGGACAAGGGTGTGGGCCACGGGCGCCTGATCGAGGTGCAGATAGGCAAGCCAACGCCGCCCGAGCCCGTCGTGTCGCCGACCCTGACCGCCCAAGCGCTGCATCTGCGCATCCGGCCGCT
>CAYQDH010000446.1:0-4778 GCA_964416075.1 uncultured Anaerolineales bacterium
CAAGTCGGCAGCCAGGGTCTTGATAGCAGGCAGCTCCGCCATGAGGCCTCGCAGGTCGTGCCGGCGGGCCAGATCGCGGGAGAGACGGTCCCAATCGGTGGTGTTGTCCTCCAGGCTGGGCGGATCGATGCGCAGACGATATTTGACCACCCAGGGAGCGCGCGCGTGGTCGCAGGGGGCCAGCATGGCGGCGGCCTTTTCGGTGGCCGAGGCCGCGGGCGGGGGAGCCAAGGTCTGCGCCTGGGGGGGAATATAGACCGTCACATCGCCTTCCAGGTTGGCCTGGCAGGCCAAGACGTAGCCTTGGGCAATCTCCTCGGGGGTGAGACGGCTTGTCGCTCGCGAATGCACTGCGCCAGCCTGCACCTGCACCAGGCAACGGCCACAACGCCCCTGCCCGCCACAAGGGAGGGACAGGCGCTGCCCTGCGTTCACAATGATATCGTGAAGCAATGCGCCCCGGGGCGCCTCCACAACCCTCTGCGCCGGAAGCAAGGTTACGCGACAGTACTGATTCTCAGTCATGCTCTCGGTCTCGTTTCATCCCGCAATCCCTGCCCTCCCAGCCCGATGTCAGGGGCAATCAAACGCGACCCCTGGGAACAGGCAATCCTGCTCCCAGGGAAGGATGTTCTCGCTCGATAGCAGCAGACGACGATATCTACTCTACCGACACTCAGGCCTTGAACTGCTTGAGGAACGACGGGATATTGATCGCCTCGCGCGGGCCGACGAGGATCTCCCAGCCGGGCAACTCCTCCTCCAGCTCGCCGGAGATGCTGGCGACAAAGCCGGGGAGGACGATCTTGCGGTGGCTAATCTTTTCCTCCATCCCAAAGGTCTTGACCGACTTGGCGATGCGCTCGGCGTCGAACTTGCCCGCCGCCCAGGCCGTGAGCACGGACATCCCTTCGGCGTCCACGATCATCAGCCAGGCCGGGATGCCGCTGCCCTCCACCTCGCCGGCCACGGTAAAGTAGGTCAGGGAAAAATTGGTGGTGACCAGGAGCGGCGATGTGGGCTTGGGCTTGCCGATCTCATACACGCCCGGGCTGACCTGGATAGGCTTTTGCGGGTCGGTGTAGATATTCTGTCGCAGGGTGAGCAGCGAGTAGAGGGAGGCGGGATCGAAATGATCCAGCACCACAAACCCGGAGTATTTGGCCACGTGCTGCGCGGCCAGCAAGGCCTCTTCCTCGGGACTCTCGGCGCCTTCACCGGGGAAGGCGATCGTTGGGAAGCCGAGGGCGCGAAAGTTCTTTTTCAGGGCCAGGCGCCGCAACTGGGTAGAGGTCTGGAGGGCTGCGCCCCAGCCTCGCGCACCTGGATCGAGCACGATATCCTTGACCCCCTTGCCATCCAACTGGGTGGTCAGAGTGGCCAGGGAGCCCAGGTCGCCGGAATCGGTAATCGCCAGGGGAGCCTTGTACTGGGTGGCCAACCCGGCCATCGCTTCCCAGTTTTGGGCGTTGGCGGCATAGATGAGGGGCGACATGCCCTGCGCCGCCTTGAGCCCGGCCTCCAGAGCCGCTGGGTTCTGGCTGGCCAGGATGACCGGCATCCCCGCCGCCGCGGCTTGGGTGACGCGGTCCGCGAACTTGGCCGGGTCGCCGGAGCTATTCTGCACGGCCACGCCGTCGACGCGCATGGTGATGCCCACGCGCTCCACCTTGTAGGCGCTGATCTGGGCCAGCTTGGCGGCAAAGGCCTCGTCCGACTCGTCATCGCGCAGCCGGTAAAAGATGCCCGGCTGATGGTAGAATGTCTTCTCATGGCGGAAGAGCACCGTCTCGTTGCCCTCCTCCACCTTGCGCTCCCCCGCGCCCACCGTGATCAGCCGGATGGGCGGCGCAGAAGCGGCATCCAGCTCGGCCTTGGCCGCATCCGAAACGTGAGGGCAAGCCGAGAGCTCAACCTGGCGCGCGGCCAACTTCATGGCAAAAGCCAAGCACGTGGGATAACCACACTCTTTGCAGTTCGTCTTGGCTAGCAGCTTGTATATCGCCAGTCCGCTTAGTCCCATGCTGCGAACTCCTTTTTAGTGTACAGTGATCAGCAAGCAGTTAACAGTTAACGGTGAACAGTGAACAGTCCGTGAATCCAGTTACTGAGCGTTTGTTACTGTTGACTGGATACTGTTTACTGGTTGCTCATCAACTTGTCGATAGTCTTCTTCAAAGATGCGACCGTATCCGGATGCCGAACGACCACCATATCGGCGCCTGCCTCTAGCAGGGCGGTGGCGGTGACCCCCTCCCAGAACACGCCGCGCTTGGATACATCGCCCCATTCGGCGGGCACGCCCTCGCTGGCCCGGGCCTCCTTGGCGCGCCAGGCCTCCGCCCCCACGGTGACGATGAGGGGCTGTTGGATGGCGCCGTCTCCCGAAAGGGCCGCCAAGCGCAGGCGCTCGATGACCGAATAGGTGTACTCTAGCCCATAACCCAGGGCGCCCGTTGTGGGGTCCATAATGATGCGATCCATATCCAGGCGCATATCGCTGATCAGAATGTTCAGCTGCTTGGCCAGGTTCACGTCGATGGGGCTGCGGGCGATGACCAGTTGTCCGTGGGCAAGCGCTGCGGCCACGATGGTGCGATAGTTCTTGTCCTCGCAGTTGCCTAGGGCTACCCGCTCGCCGGCGGCCTCTTCCGCTACAGCCACCAACACCTCGTTATCCTTGTCCGCTTGGCCGGGGCCATAGACGATCAAGGGAAGTGTGGTGGAGCTGAGCACATTGCGCACCGTGGCGCGAGCATGCTTGGCGTCGGTGTTGCCCCGCTCGGGGTGGGCGCTGTCGAGCGAGAGGGCGATCAGATCGGCGCCCAAGGCCTCGGCCTTTTTGGCCCAGGCTCCCGGGTCCTGCATAACGTCTCCCCAGGCCTCTTGCAGCGCGGGAGACCATTCCTTGGGATACTGGTCCATGACCTCGATCACAATCGCCGGGCGATGGGGCATGGTGCCCTCGAAAAAGAGGAAGGGCAGTGTGTTTGCCCCACCCACCGTCACAGTGCGTCCCCGGCTTCCTCCTCCCAGGGTGATCTCCCTGATCTTACCGGTCCACGTCTCGGTAGGAACTGGTACGCTTACGGCCATCCAGGGCCTCCTTTCATTTAAGTGGCCAGCAAACAGTAATCAGTGTCCCCACGCCATTGTACGTGTCGATACACACGTCGTTACGGAATTCCACTGATCACTGTTCACTGACGACTGATAACTGCCTAGAAGATCGGATCCATCGTCAGGGCCGGATGCCCATGCTCCTCCAGGTAGGGCAGCAGTTGCTCCACCGTGGTCACCGAACGCTCGTCGGCGATCTTGTCCAGCAGATCCGGGTCGCCCTCGCGCTCGCAGACGGCCTTGAACTCTTCGGCCATGCTGGTCTTGAGCACGCTGGACATCCAAACGATGCGCTTGAACCCACCGTCGGACGATAGGAACTTGCGGCTCAGCAGGTAATACTTGCCCACGCCCATCATGCCGGGAGTCTGCAAGCCGCCGCCGGCCACGCCCGCCAGGGTAGAGAAGGTCATGCCCGCCGGGGTCATGCTGGGATCCTCACGCGAGACTACCATCACCCCGTTGGACTCGGGGATGACCACGGCGATGCACTCAAAGCACCCGCAAGCGGTCATGGGGTCCTGCATGATGGAGTACATGGAGACGCGCTCCACGGATTGGTGTGAGTTCTGGTAGACGAACTGCACCGGCCCCTGCCACACGCCGTACTTGGCATCCACACAGATACCCTTCTGGATGGGCTGGTTGGGGCCCGTGGGGTTGATCTGGTGAGAAGCCTTGCAATCCAGCCAGTTATAGGCGCCGCAGAGACCCAGTCGCTCGGGCGAGACCACACAGACATGGTTAGGGGCAAAGCTCTGGCACAACGTGCAGCTATAGAACTCTTCCACCGACTCGTCGGTCATGTCGGCCAGGCGCACGTTACGGGCCTGATAGGCGTCGCGCGCCTTTTGCAGCCACTCCTCAAACGCCTGCTGCTCGGTATAGACGGTGACCTGCACCTTGTCCACGATGGCGCCGAAATCGGCGTGGAACCGCGCATAGAGGATATCACCCAGGTGCTTTAGCTGGAACCCCTTGTCCACAGCCCCCTTGCTGAAGCGAATCCAGGTGATGTCGCGTTGGCCGATGTGCTGGATGCCCGAGGCCCCGTTAACAAAGTAGTGCAACTGGCGCTCGAGGACGGGCTCGAAATCCTCCTGCATCTTGCGCCCGGCCACCTCCACCACGACACCCAGGTTCATCGCTTTGCCCACCGGGACATCGTCGAAGGAGGGCCCCACCACCGTGATCTTGCCGTCTTCGACAGCATCGAAATCCGACATCTTTAAATACTCAAAGGCCCGGGCGTAGCGACCGCCGAACTCGACGCGCATATCTTCGCGGCGCACCCGCTCGCCCTCAAAGGCGCTTCCGTACGGCACCGGGATGGGTACCTCGGTGATCTTGATCTTGACGCCGCGCACCTCGATGGCCCGCTGTACGAATCGCCTGGCCCGCTCCGTGTCATTCTCGCCCTCGATATCATCGAAGGGCATGCTGATGACATGCTCGTACTGGGTGATGCCGGTGGGCAGGATCTGTGGGATGACCGTGTCGGCGATCGTGGGGAAGCCATAGTTGATGGCGCCCGCGGCAGCCGCGTACTTTAGATCGTCCACCTCGCCCAGGGCCAGCACAAAGGCAAACACGCGATACTTGTTATAGAGCAAGATATCGCGAATCTGCCCGCCCTGCATGCCGCCGAAGGTCAGGGC
>CAYQDH010000447.1:0-4776 GCA_964416075.1 uncultured Anaerolineales bacterium
ACGCACTCGATCACCATATCCCTACTCCGCTTCCACGATCATAGCTACTGCTTCGCCGCCGCCGAGGCATACGGCCGCCATACCACGCTCGAGCTGTCGCTCCCGCAGCGCAGAGATCAGGGTCACCAGGATACGACAGCCACTGGCGCCGATGGGATGTCCCAGGGCGATGGCCCCGCCGTTCACGTTCACCCGGCCCCAATCCAGATCAAGCCCCTGAACGTTGGCCACCACCTGTGCAGCAAAGGCTTCGTTCAACTCAATCAAGTCCAGGTCCTGCAAACTCATTCCGGCCTGCTGCACCACACGCCGGGCCGCGTAGATCGGCGCCGTAAAGATCTCGCGCGGCGCCACGGCCGCCTGACCATAGGCTACGATTCGCGCCAAAGGCGTACAGCCAAGCTCACGCGCCCGGTCACGGCGCATGACCACAACGGCAGCAGCGCCATCGGCAATGGCGGACGAATTACCCGCTGTCACGCGTCCAACGGACCGAAAGGCGGGCGCCAATGAGGCGAGCTTGCCCAGGTTGGTGTCCCGTCGCGGGCACTCATCGGTAAGGAGAGCGATGGCAGAGCCTCGAGAAGAGGTGAGTTGCACGGGTGCGATCTCGGCAGTAAAGGCGCCCCGGTCCATGGCCGCGATGGCGCGTTGGTGGCTGGACAGCGAGTAGGCATCCATCGCCTCGCGATCGACGTTGTAGGCCTCGGCGACCCACTCGGCGGCGAGCCCCATGTGCTGGTGTTCGATGGCACACCACAGCCCATCGTGCACCATGGCATCCACCAGCGATCCTTCCCCCAGGCGATAGCCGAAGCGTGCCTGGGGCAGGAGGTAGGGTGCGCCGTTCATGCTCTCCATGCCACCCGCAACGATCACGGACGCATCGCCAGCGCGAATCATGGCCGCGCCCAACATCACCGTCTTGAGCCCCGAACCACACACTTTGTTAAGGGTCGTGGCCCCCACCTGGTTGGGAAGGCCGCCAAGCAAGGTCGCCTGTCGCGCGGGATTCTGGCCCACACCCGCCTGCAGTACGTGGCCCATCAGGACCTCGTCGATGGCAGCCGGATCGATCCCCGCGCGCCGCGTCGCCTCACGAATAACCGCAGCACCCAATTCGGTGACAGGGACGTCTTTCAGGGCTCCCTGGAAACGTCCAATGGCTGTACGTGTCGCTGCAACGATAATGAGATCGTGGCCGTGCCCCATCCCCGCACCTGTGAGTGAATTAACAGAAACGCCAGTCCCCAAATGAGCCAGCGTGGCACATTGTAGCAGAAATGCCAAGTTGTGCCAAGCAAACCCTAACGCTCGTTACTCTCTATCTGCCTTGGCTGGCGCACAGCGGCAGTCAAAGAGTGGCTTCAGCTTGGCATACGACTGCTCTAGCGCTTCCACGATAACGCGCGTCTCGGCGAGCACCGGCATAAAGTTCGTGTCGCCAACCCAGCGCGGCACGACGTGCATATGGATATGATCCTTGATCCCCGCACCCGCCGAAGCCCCCAGGTTCATGCCCACATTGAACCCGTCCGGGCTCATGGCCTCTTGCAGCACCTGGATGCAGATACTGACCATCGACATCATGTCCACCAGGGCGTCGGGCGGCAGGAGGGTGGGGCTATCCACATGGCTAAACGGGGCAACCATCAAGTGTCCATTGTTGTAGGGGTAGCGGTTCATCATCACAAAGCAGGTGCGGCCGCGCAACAGGATCAGATTCTCCGAATCACGATCCTCACGCGCCTTGTCACAGAAGATGCACCCCTCGGGTTTATCACCCACGATGTATTCCATACGCCAGGGAGACCAGAGTTGATTCATCGCTAACTCCCTTCTCCATTCTCATCCCCTGCCAGAGCAGCGGGCGCCGTCGCGGCACCGGATGAGTTTCCCCATAGCAGCGCGGTGCGGCGAATGGCGAGGTCTCGGACCTCGACACCCAGGGCACTCACTACCTCTTCCGGGCGACCTGAGCCGGGGGCACCGGCGCATAACAGCATGTCGATGGTAAAACAGTCGCCCTCGCCGCCCACGATGGCAAGCTCGTCGATCAGTGGACGCAGGTCATACCCGGCCATCCGTCCCTTTTTAATCCTCTCGCGGAGGAGTGTGGCGCTGGATAGCAGGCGCTGAAGGGCCGCCCGCAATTCTACCTCGCCCACTGAGGCGCGCAGGGTGACGCGATAGCGAGCGCGCTGCATCTGAGACTGAGGCGAGGGTGCGTCGAGGCGCACCTCGGCTACTTGGGCGATCGCCAGCCCATCAGGAGATTGTGCCGTTACTAGTTGTTGCACTTCCGCCGCATCCATTGGCTCGGCGAGCCAAATATCGAGCAGTTCGTATTCGCTGCTATAGCCGACGGGCAACGGCGCAGCGAATTGCAGGCGAGGGTGAGGGTTGAAACCCTGGGAATAGACGAGCGGCACCTCAGCCCGTCGCAACAAGCGTTCCCACAGACGGCCCATATCCAGCACCGATGCGTAGATCAGGGCACCGCTGATACCATAGGTTATTCGAAAGCGTTGTACAGCCTGGCTCCGTCTCACGATGGACACTCCCATGCATCGGCTGCCACGCCTACGCGTTCCGCAGCGAACGCCGTCATAATGCCGCAACCATGGCACTTTTCCCGGCAGTCGGGCGACAGGTCGCCCCGCCGAGAGCACTGGTATTCGTGCCACAGGTAACTGCGCGTGACCCCCACATCGATGATCTCCCAGGGACAGTTCTCGTCCGCGCTGCGCTCCCGCATGACGTACCCATCCGGGTCGACCCCTTCCTGGGCCAGGGCATCGCGCCATAGGGCGGGCCGGAAATGGTCGCTCCAGGATTCGAAACGAGCCCCCAGCCGCCAGGCACGGGCGATCACCGAACCCAGGCGACGATCCCCGCGGCTGAGCAGCGATTCGAGCCAGGTGGTGTCCCAGTCGGACCAGCTCAGGCTGATGCCCCTGGCGCGCACGTTCTGTTGCAGCAAGCGCTGGCGCTGCTCCACCACCTCACGGCTGGCGAGGGGCACCCACTGAAAGGGGGTGTGCGGCTTGGGCACAAAGGTGGAGACGCTCACGCTCAGGTCCACCATGCGCCCGCGAATCTGGCGCCCCTGGGAATGGATGGTACGGATGAGGCGCGCCATCTCCAGGATGTCCTCGTCCGTCTCGGTGGGCAAGCCGAGCATGAAATAGAGCTTGAGGCGATTCCAGCCCTTGCCAAAGGCCGCTGCTGTCGTGCGCAGGAGGTCCTCTTCGTTGACCCCTTTGTTGATGACATCGCGCAGGCGCTGGCTGCCCGCCTCAGGGGCAAAGGTGAACCCCGTCTTGCGGGTGCTCTGGATCATCTCGGCCAGCTCGACAGAGAAGGAGTCGATGCGCAGCGAGGGCAGCGAGATCGCCAACCCTTCCTCCGCATGCCGGGCCATGGCCCCCGCCACGATCTCGCGAATTCCAGGGTGATCGCTACTACTCAGGGAGACCAGGGCCAGCTCCGAGTGGCCGGTGTTGGCGACCAGCTCGTCGATAGCCGTGAGCACCTCGTCAACCGACCGCTGCCGGATGGGCCGGTAGATCATCCCGGCCTGGCAAAAGCGGCAACCGCGGCTGCACCCACGTTGCACCTCGACCATGGCGCGATCGTGAACGATCTCCATGGTGGAGACGATGGGCGCCGTGGGGACCGGCCCCAACTGGGAGACGATGCGCTTAAGCACGCGATCGGGCAGCCCCTGCACGCTGGGCCGAGGAAAACTATCCGATCCATCGGCGTCCGGAGATACCGAATAGAGCGAGGGCACGTAAATACCGGGGATAGACGCTAGGCGCAGCAAGAGCTCGCGGCGCCCGCCCGGGTGGTCGAGACCGCCGCCGAGCTTCCACGCCTCATAAGCCTGCAAGAGCTCGACCAGCACCTCTTCACCCTCGCCGATGACAAACAAGTCGATGAAATCGGCCATCGGCTCCGGGTTGTAGGTGCAGGAGCCCCCCGCGATCACCAGAGGCATGGAAGCATCGCGGTCGCGCGAGAGAATGGGCAGGCCAGCCAAATCGAGAAGGTTCAGGACGTTCGTGTAGTTGAGCTCGTGTTGCAGGCTGAACCCGAGCACGTCGAAATCGTCCAGGCTGTGCCGAGTCTCGAGCGAGAAGAGGGGTACCCCCGCAGCGCGCATCTCGGCTTCCATGTCATCCCATGGCGCATAGGCGCGCTCCGCCAGCCAGCCGGGCCGGCGATTCACAAGGTCGTAGAGGATCGCCAAGCCGAGGTTGGACATGCCGATCTCATAAGTCTCGGGATAGACCAGGGCCAGGCGAACCTTGGCCGCATCCCAGTCCTGATGGATACTGTTCCATTCCTGACCCGCATAGCGAGCTGGCTTTTGCACCCGCGCCAACAGTGTGCGCAGGCGATCTTCGGTTATCAGCACATGGCACTCCCATAAAGTATTGGTGTATTATAACTTGACTTATCCTCTCAACAAAACGAGCGGGGAAGGACCTCGTTATGATTCATGACGCCTGCCTTTCAGACTTGACACGACACTGATTTCTGGTATAGTTACGCGAGTTAGCGATGCCGCATTCGTCTAGCGGCCCAGGACACCTCCCTCTCAAGGAGGAGATCGGGGGTTCGAATCCCCCATGCGGTACCAAAGGCCAGCCCTGGTTCGGGGCTGGCCGCTTTTTTTGCGGAAACTGAACCGCCAAGACGCTAAGGACGCAAAGGTCAAGCTATTCATGGATGTCATAGGATACGGGTGAGGCTGGCGCAACACTGCGT
>CAYQDH010000448.1:0-4725 GCA_964416075.1 uncultured Anaerolineales bacterium
CTATGGCGGCTATATCGGGGGAGCGGGCGGCGAAGAGGGCCTGGGCATCGCCGTGGATGATGCGGGGAACGCCTACGTCACGGGGAGCACGGCGTCGAGCGAGGAGACCTTCCCGGTGGTCGTGGGCCCTGACCTGACGTATAACGGTGGGCGCAACGATGCTTTCGTGGCCAAGGTGGACGCGGCGGGGACGGCGCTAGCCTACTGCGGCTACATCGGCGGAACGGCCGATAGCGGCTGGGAGGGAGGCCACGGGATCGCGATCGACGAAGCGGGAGACGCCATGATCGCCGGGATGACCTATTCGAGCGAAGACACCTTTCCCGTGACCGTCGGCCCCGACCTGACCTACAACGGGGACGGGGACGCCTTTGTGGCCAAGGTGGGGGCCATGGGCGCGGCCCTGGCTTACTGCGGCTATATCGGCGGAACGGGCTGGGATAGCGCTTTCGGTGTCGCCGTGGACGCGGCGGGGCGGGCCTATGTCACGGGGCGCGCCGAATCGAGTGAGGAAACCTTCCCCGTGATAATAGGCCCCGACCTGACCTACAACGGCGGCCGGAGCGACGCCTATATGGCCGTGGTGGACACGATGGGCGCTGCCCTGCTCTCGAACGGGTACATCGGAGGCGCGGGGAGCGACGAGGGCCTGGGGATCGCGCTGGATGAGGGGGGCAACGCCTATGTCACCGGCTGGACGGAATCCGGCGAAGGCAGCTTCCCGGCGACAGTGGGCCCGGACCTGACCTATAACGGGGACCTAGACGCCTTTGTGGCTAAGGTAGGGCCTGCTTGTGTGGCGGCTGCTGACCTGGCCTGCGGCGGCTCTGACGCTCGCCGCAACGAGGGAGAGGGATCCACGAACACCGTGAGCCTGTACGCCTGCACAGACCGGGCGGAGACAGGGCCGGAGGTGGCCTATCGCTTCTCCCCGCGCACATCGGCCACGGTTACGGTGGCGCTGAGCGGGCTATCCGCCGACCTGGATATCCTGGTGCTCGGTGGGCTGCCAGCGTGCAATCCGGGCGGGTGCATCGCCTATGGCGACGACAGCGCGACGTTCGAGGCGCGAGCGGGCGGGAGTTACACGCTGGTGGTAGAGGGGCGCGATGGGGCGGTGAGCCCCTACACGATCAGCGTGAGCTGCGTGGAACATGGCCAAGTGTTCCTGCCGCTGATTTTGCGCATGGGGGCGCGGTAACATGGGCCACGCTATCCCGCGACAAGTGTCCACGGGAGGGCCACGATCTTTTCGCGCCTGGCGCAGGTCTGCGGTGATCCAGCGAGAGAGATAGACGTCTGGTCTCGAATATGATTCATCACGTGAATAGTTTTCATTCATGGTCTGAATGATCTCTATTCACAAGCAGATACAAGTTCTCCGGGTAAAACAACTGTCTGGGATTCGCAGAACTGAGGAAGGTAGCCTCCTGAATAGCGCTTACGCCTCTCCATGATCAGGGTAGGGACCCGTGGCGGCTCCTTAGGAGGGGCATCCACCGCCACGAATCCCATCTTCTCATAGAGCGCGATGGCCGGGCCGTTCGCTGGCGCTACCGCCAGGCTCACCCGCTCCAGGTTTTTCCCCGCACACCGCTCGAGAAAGCGGGCCATCAGCCCGCTGCCGAACCCTTGACTGCGATAGGCGGGCAAGACAAATATCCCTTCTACTCCGCCGGTTGCTGCATGTTCGCCCGGCCGGAGCGCGCCCAGGAGGCAACCCACTACCTGGCCATCCGAGATCGCCACCAGGGCCACTCCATCTGGCCCGCTGATGCTCTGCGCCAGGCGGTGGGTGGCCTCCGCGGAAAAGACCCGGGCCAGGTCGATAGTAGGGTCGTAGCCCTGTTCGCACTCGGTGCGGCGCAAGAGGTCGAGCAAGCGCCGCACGTCCTCCAGGTCCTGGAGGGTTGCTGCTCTGATCAGGTTATCACTCTCGGCGCATGTCATGGATAGTAACCGACGGCGCCAGTACGCCGTTTGGCCCTGGATGACGTTCCTGTACCGCGATTTTCCCAAATCGCGGCCTATGTCATGGATAGTCGCCCATGGCGCGGGGCGCCATCTGGGAATGGATGACAGTCCTGTAGCGCAAGTTTTTCCTAACTTGCGGCCTATGTCATGGATAGCCCTCATGTAGCCGACCGGTTGTTCGCACCTCAGGGCCAGCCTTCCGGTGGACCTCCGAATACCACGGGCAAGAGCAAGTGGCTGCCCACATCCACAGTATCCATGCAGGTCAGGCCCTCCCAGCCCAGGAGAGCGTCGTCCCAGGCGCCGCCCAACAGTGTCGGGGGCGGTTTATCCTCCAGGGGGCCGGCGCGTGGGGAATCCGCGTACAGGGGAACTGCCGCCGAAGAGCAGCAGCATCACGAGGCAGCACACGGGCGTGCTGCTGCTCCGATGGGGCATCGTACACCCCCTCGGGTCTCCCATTCCGGGCCTGCTGAAAGCCCTGCGCCCCTGCGCAATGTCGTTGCAGGCTATGGCAGGAAGATGCATAATACGTATGCCAGTGCCCAAGGCCCTTGTGCTAATCCGGCAGATGCACAAAGACAACGAGTACGTCGTCGCCACCCACGCTGCGGCCGCGATGCCCTTTCCCCGTCGTGTCTTCCACAAGGAGAATGTCTCCGGCACGGAGCTGCCGTGTCTCTCCATCACTGACCTGGACGTCGATTATGCCGCTCACGTACACAGCGAGCTGCCGACAGGGACTGGGATGCCAATCTCCGAACCACCCCACAGGTGCGCTAGCCAGGACATAGCGCGTGGCTGGGGTGGAGGAAGAGACCTGCAGCGGGGGCGCCGGAGGCGCATAGTTGGTCGGCTTCAGTTCCACCTCGACCTCGCTCAAGTGCGACTCCCCCTGCGCGTCGGCATAGATGCGCGTGCACTTGACCTTGTCCATCGAGTCCTCCTTTGTGAGTGTGGTTTGCAGAGCGGTCCTTCTGCCAGGACCTTTGACGGCGCCTGGCAAGACAATGGGATGGCTGCGCCAAACCAAATCACCCCTTACCGCTGTGTGCTTATGTGTTGTAGAGTCAAGCAGCAGGGTATATACTAGAGATGCCACTCCCAAGAAAAGTATGCCATGGTGAAGGAGCAAAACGGATGGCATCAATGTCGGATACCCAGACTAGTAAGCTGCTGAGCGAAGCCCAGGAGCGTCTGCGCAGGCTCTCTCCCGAGCGTCTGCGCGTAGCCAGTGATTTCTTGGCCTATCTTCAGGAGCGAGAAGAGAACGAAGCGACGGAGGAACTGCTAGCTATCTCGGGCTTTGAAGCCGCCT
Source organism: uncultured Anaerolineales bacterium (assembly GCA_964416075.1). Classification (GTDB taxonomy): domain Bacteria; phylum Chloroflexota; class Anaerolineae; order UBA1429; family UBA1429; genus CAYQDH01. The sequence goes on from CAYQDH010000448.1 coordinate 3,293, forward strand.
TGCATAGCGCCGTCGATCAGGCGGATCGCGGCGATACGGTCCGCTTTTCGGATGTCCGCCGCGATGTATGAAATCCGCCTAACGCGCGACGCACATGCCTTCTATGAGGCTGCCGATCAAGCTCTCGTGAGGCAACTCCATCGCTGCTTCGACCAGTTGCGACAGGACCCCTATGCGTATCCCAACATCAGACGCCTGACAGGACCGCTCGCCGGGCAATGGCGCTACCGCGTAGGCGACTGGCGCGTGATCTATCGTGTGCAAGATGAGCAACGAATAGTCACCATCCTCCTGATCGTCCATCGCAGCAAAGCCTACCGCTGACACGGACATCCGCGGCCCCTGCCCACGCGGACCCCCTTTTCGGCTTTCGCTGCGAGATGATGGGTCGGTAGTGATGGCGGGTGTGGTGAAAAGCCAGAATATAACGTGGTCAACCCCATCATACATCCAATAACTGGATGAGTCAATGCTTTTCCGCAAGTCCAGGTAACCTGCTGCCCGCGCGCTGGCTTGGGTCGAGGCCCAAGGTACTCGTAGACCAAGTGCGTTATGATACACTATAATGAATTTTTAACGTGATTTATCACGTTTTGTCTACCAGCCTCGAATTCATTCGAGGAATTGCGCCCGGTTCGCGGGGGCCATGCCGGGTGACATAACGACGAGGTGTGTCTGTGGCGCTATGGGCCGCGGCCATGGCCGGCCCTCGTCTAGGGGTTTCCTGCGCCGAGATTAAGGGTTTCCCCGATAGCTTCTCCCTCGATCGTGCGCTATCATAATAATTGTAATAGCTCATCCTTGAAGCCGGCAGGGAGAACGGGCCTCTGCCGGTTTTGCGTCCCCGGTCTGCGCAATGTAGCGCCTTTTACCCGAGGGGGGCGGGTTGGCACAGTCAGGTCGATGTATTGCAGCATGATCTTGGGAGGGTGCGATGGAACGACGAATCCCCGTGAGAAGGGAGAGGTGGGATGCTCTGGCGCTGCGGCAATTGATCGGTGATCTCGAAGAGGCGAGGTCGCTGGCTTTGCAGGCGGAGCGCAGGGAGCTAGCCGAGTCTCTTGCTGTCTGGATGGCGCGGCTGGAGCGGTCCAATCCTGGCGGGTCCAGAATCCCGATCCTGGCCGAGTCCTCGGACTCGGAGCTGTGGCTCGGCTAGGTAGCGGGATCGTGGGAGACGTGAGGCCGGGGTTTGTGGTGGCGGACAGCCCATCGCGGGGGGTCGTGGCCCCGCCTGTACAACGGTGACCAATCCGCCCCGGCGCACGATAGGGGGTAACTCATGCAGCTCACAAAAAGCGGACAGAATCCGCACACGGTCATGGTGACGTTTCGTTTTCCGGCCACCATTTGGGCTGACACGGTCGACCTGGTGGCCAGGCTCGATGGCACGGAGGACCAGCGCTATCCTATGGTCTACTCGCGCCCTGACG
>CAYQDH010000449.1:0-535 GCA_964416075.1 uncultured Anaerolineales bacterium
CAAGGTGTGGCGCTATGACATCGAGATCCCCAAAAAGTATGGCGTCGATACCAATGTCGGCGACACGCGCGGGCCATCGGGAATCTTTCGTGCCTTGCGCACGATCCCGGTGATGGTGGATATCTGTCATGATATGGAGAAATACTGCCCAGACGCCATCCTGCTCAACTATACCAACCCCATGGCCATGCTGTGCCGGGCCATGCAGCGAGAGTCGAGTATCAAGGTGACCGGCCTATGCCATAGCGTGCAGGGTACAGCATCTATGCTCGCGCGATGGATCGGCGCACCAGATGATGAGATCACCTATGTGTGCGCGGGGATTAACCACCAAGCCTGGTATGTCAAGTACGACTGGAACGGCAAGGATGCCTATCCCCTTTTGCGTGAGGCGGTCAAGCGGCCCGAGATATACGAGCAAGAGATCGTCCGCAACGAGATGTTCATCCACCTGGGGTACTATGTGACCGAATCCAGCGGCCACAATTCAGAGTACAACTGGTGGTTCCGCAAACGCCCCGACCTCATCGAAAAG
>CAYQDH010000449.1:545-4715 GCA_964416075.1 uncultured Anaerolineales bacterium
GCACCGGCTGGAACCCCGGCGTGTACGGCTATATCCTGAAAGACTATCTGGTGCGCGAAGATGAATGGCGGGGGAGCATCCAGAGATGGTTGGACGATCCGGCGCCACTGAACCTGGCTCGTGGGCACGAGTATGCGGCCTATATCATTAACGCGTACCGGGGCGGCGAGCCATTCAAGTTCAATGGCAACGTGCCGAATACCAAGTTGATCACGAACCTGCCCGACGATGCGTGTGTCGAAGTTCCCGTCTATGCGGACAAGCGCGGCTTTAATGGCATCCACGTAGGAGCTCTGCCGCCCCAGTGTGCGGCGCTCAATAATGTCAGCGTGGCCATCGAAGAGATGACGGTGGAGGGATGCCTCGCCGGCGACCCCACGATGGTCTATCATGCCGTGGCCTACGACCCGCTCACGGCTGCCGTCCTCTCGCTGGCGGAGATCAAGCAGATGGTGAACGAGATGCTCGCCCAGAACCGCGAGCACCTGCCTACGTTCAAGCACTTTAGAGCGTAGGAGTCGGCTGGAGGAAACTGCGGGGTTTCCGGGATGGACTCGCAAAGTACGGGGACGCGACTCCGTCCTTGGAAACCCCGTTGGCTGTGCCAAGACTCAGAACGGGGCGATGCCGCGACCGATGGGCCGATAACGAAACCCGGCCTGGATCATGGTTTCGGGATCGTACAGGTTGCGCCCATCGATGAATACATCACCACGCATCGATTCTCGGATGCGCGGCCAATCCAAGTAGCGGAACTGGTCCCACTCCGTTGCCAAGACCAGAGCGTCACACCCTTGTGCCACCTCGTAAGCGTCGGTGCAAAAAGTCACTGTACAGAGCTCTCGCTGCGCCTGGACAATGGCCTGCGGGTCATAGGCACGCACATCGGCCCCCTCATTCTGTACCATGCGGATAACCTCGATGGCTGCCGAGTCGCGGACATCATCGGTATTGGGCTTGAAAGCCAAACCCAGTATTCCGATGACCTTTTCATTCAGATTGCCCAGCGATCCCCGCAGAAGGCGCACCACGCGCCGGCGCTGCGACACATTGATCTCCATAACGGCACTCAGCAACTGGGGATGCGTGCCGTGCAGGTTGGCCATATGCGCCAGAGCCTTGACATCCTTGGGAAAGCAGCTGCCGCCCCATCCAATGCCCGCCTGCAAAAAGTGATGCCCGATTCGCTTGTCGCAGCCCATGCCAAAGGCCACTTCTTTAACATCTGCACCGAGCTCGTCGCAGATGTTGGCGATCTCGTTGATAAAAGAGATGCGCGTGGCCAGAAAGGCGTTGGAGGCGTACTTGATCATCTCGGCCGTACGCAGGTTGGTGATCATCATCGTGCAGCGCAGAGGCAAGTAGAGATGTGCTACTCGCTCTGCTGCTGAACGATCCTCGGAACCGAGGATCACGCGATCGGGATTCATGAAATCCTTCACGGCCGTCCCTTCGCGCAAAAACTCCGGATTGGATACGACCGCGAACTCGAGATTGTCGCCTCGCCGTTTGCGAATAATGCTCGCGACCCAGTCGCCCGTGCCCACAGGTACGGTGCTCTTGTTAATGATGATGAGCGGGTGGTCCATCACGTCGGCGATCGCTTCGGCTGCGCTGCGGACATAGCGCAGATCGGCCTCTCCATCGACGCCAGATGGCGTACCTACAGCGATAAACACCACTTCGGCACTGCAGATCCCCTCTGGGTACGATGTGGTGAAAAAGAGCCTGTTGGCTCGCACATTACGCTCCACCACCTCTGCGAGGCCCGCCTCGTAGATCGGCAGCTTGCCCTGCCGCAGACCTTCGATCTTCTCCTGGTTGATATCGAGGCAAGTGACCTGATTTCCTAGATCGGCAAAACAGGCGCCTGTTACGAGACCCACATAACCAACCCCGACGACACAGATGTTCACGATGTCATTAACCTCCTATGGCTGGGATGACGGCATTGTCTCCCATTGCTAAATGACTCGTCACCGTCGAAAACGTTACGCCCAACATATGACAACAAGTACATAATCCAAGAGCTGTGCGTCACCCATGCTAGAGAGACAAACAAAACAGCCAATCCACGCGGGATTGGCTGCCATATACCCAAGGGGTGAGCGGTGGGATTCGAACCCACGGTCTTCTGGGCCACAACCAGATGCCTTAACCACTCGGCTACGCCCACCACATTCTCTGATACAAACAAGCAGAGTTTACCACAGACCGCGCTTTTCGCCAAGTGGAGCAACGGCGATCAGAGGGTCGCCAGCTTGAGTAATGGGATCCCTTGCCCCCTTGGGATCGTGGAAGGGTCAGCATATCGCGGCCCTGAAATTGGTCCTATGGGGGTCTTGCCAAATCAGAACATTTGTGCTAAAATAGGATCGAACAAACGTTCTAGGAGGGATTGCCATGGAGATCATCCTTGCAGCGGTAGCGACCCTGGTTCTGTTGACGGCCTTTGATGGGCATCTGTGGCCCAAACCGGCTACCAACAACGAGCGCACGCGAGTGTGCCGCACGCCGCGTCGCACGGTAGCACATCGTTCTTTGCGGCGCCTCCCACCTCGCGTACGACCAACGCCAGCGTTTAGCCTGCTTCAGCGAAGGCCCGCGGGCCCCCTCTGGTGGTGGGAGTGAGCGCATTGCCAGTGACGAACGCAACGGTATCAAGGAGCGGTGTTCTTGTAGCATGAGCATGCAAAGATGGACGATGTGTATTTTTCGGGCCGGCCAATTCTCTTTTGAGCAGAGACCACTAGCATTCGTCGTGGTGCTAGCGCGAAATCCAAGTGAGACCCTGCGATGAGAGATAGCCGGAGGCGTCATGCTTATTCTGGATACCGAAAACCGTCCCGTTGATCGAGTAAACACATTTGTTGTTGCCCATGTCGAGAAAAAGCGTATGGCTGCCATGGTCCACCTGGGAGGACGATTGGTAGCGTACTCTCCACAGACCCAGCAAAGCTACTACCGCTGGAGCCTCGTCTTGATATACAAGCCATCTCAGTACTTTTCAGTCTGGCAGTTCTCCCCAGCATCCCTCCGGATGATCATCTTCTCTCGTTGGGAATGCGGCCTCGTGCTTGGCAACTGGACCACGGGCCTGCGCCTCAGGCAACCACTCCTTTGGCTCAGAAGGCTGCAGATGGCGTGACCAGCAGTCCCCTATAACCTCTGGGACCCTAATAGTCAGTTACTGCAGAGTCTTGACCTCGCGACTGGCGATAATATCTATCCCACTGTGCACGGCATCGGCCAGAACAACCTGGTGCTCGTGCACAGGCGCTTCGAGGACCACTTTTCTTAATGCGCTGGCCACCTGGAACAGCAGGCCCTTGGGCAGAGGCTCACGCGAACGGACGGGAACTAGGGGCAACGCACCACCTCGCACACGCACCGTGGTCGTGAACATACGCTTGGGCGCAGCGAGTTCCTCCTGCACAAAGCCTGCCCCGCGTCTGCAGGATTGTCCCTGGACCTCGATCACTTGGTCCCCCTCTATCGTGGCATCCAGCGCACACCCCACCGGGCAGGTCACACAGATGAATTGCCGATGTTCCTGCAAGGAAACCCTCCTCAGTTACTCTAGATTGCCACAACGTCCACCCGCAATGATTGAGCCCGGGCGACACGTTGCTGCAACCATGAGCCCAGCGATAGAACGACCATCTCCGAGGGGCGGACATAGCGCAGGCGCTGCGAAACAAGCACATCTTCACCGGCCTTGATCTCAGCTCGCACCGCTTGCTCAACAGGCTGGCGTACTCGAAACTCGATAGAGATAGGTTCCCGGCTCAGCGATGCAGGGTCGATGACCTGGGGAACGACGTGTCGCACGTTATCGCCAGGCGCCATCGACACCAAACGAGAGGGGCGGTGCAGCCCATGGCGCAAGGATTCCGCGGCATGACGTCCCGCGCGCAGGGCGCTCTCGGTCACGTCATCCACCAAGTCATACACATGCACTACGTTGCCGGCCGCGTAGATACCACGCACCGTGGTGGCATTACGGTCATCCACGCGTGGCCCCCCGGTGACAGGGTCGATCTCCGGGTGGTTGAGGGGATGGGCAATGGTGCCGATCAACTGGCGGGCGGCGTCACGCGGCAGGACCGTATCGGCATCCAGCGTGATGAGATAACGGACCGTGGGCAGGACGCTCAAGTCCCCGACTTT
>CAYQDH010000450.1:0-4714 GCA_964416075.1 uncultured Anaerolineales bacterium
GGGGATGACTATTATACGCCAGCCGTCGCGATTCTCACGAATGCCCATCGCCCGCCCCTCACCAGATCAGCTGTCCCTGCCGAGCCACTATCCGGCCCTCTTTCACCACCGCCAGGGGCCGCGTCACGGTCGACATGTCAACGAGTGGGTTCTCCGCCAAAAACACCATATCCGCCAGCTTGCCCTTTTCTAGCGATCCGATCCGGTCACCCAGCCCCAGTGCTTGGGCGGGGACCAAAGTCGATATCTGCAGGGTCTCCATGGCGCTGGCCTTGCCTTCATCGACCATGCGCTGCATCAACCTGGGCAGGCCATTGAGGCCTTGGCCGATGGCATCGGTGTTGATAAAGATCGGCATACCCACTTCTTGCATGCGGCGAAATAGGTCCCAGCGGGTCATCTGGCCCCACGCCTGGGCATGGCCATCGCGGGCTGTTAATGGGGTGAAGGGTCCGTCGCCCCCGTTGATGCCTGCATGAATCCCCTTCTGCCCACCCAGCCGCGCCACCGCCTCGTCGTACTCGACGAGGCCCTCCTCCGCCCCGAGCCAGTTGCAGTGTTCCACCACATCGACGCCGGCCTCGATGCAGTTGCGCATGGCTTCGGTGGCATTGACGTGGCAATGCACGCGCTTGTTCAGGCGATGGGCGTCCTCTACGGCGGCGCGCAGTTCAGCCACTGTATATTGCGCCCGGCGGCGGTTCGTCTTGGCTCCTTGGGTCGAGCCGCCGGAGGCCATGATCTTGATGAAATCCGCGCCCTCCCAGACCATCTGGCGCAGGCCTTTGCGCAGCTCGTCGGCATTATCCAGGCCCCAATGGGTCCAGAAATAGCCGTGCCCATTGGTTACCGTCAGCCACGTGCCGCAGGCCCACAGCCGCGATCCCAGAACCTGGCCCGCCGCGATGGCGTCGCGCAACTGGATCGTCACCCCATAGCGTGCCCCGCAGTCGGCGATGGTTGTCACCCCGGCGCGAAGCGTCTCTTGCGCGCCCTGAGCCGCCAGTAGGGCCATGCGCCCAGGCTCCGCGTCGATCTGTGGCCAATCGGGTCGCGAGATCGCCAGCGCCAGGTGCAGGTGCGCATCGATCATCCCGGGGATAATCGTCGCGCCAGGGATGTCTACGCGCTCCATAGTTGCGTCGGCATCACTTGCCTGCATCCATGCTTCCGGCGCCCGGCCCGTACCGACCTCGCGGATGCGCCCATCCTCTACCAACACGTACGGATCCTTGCGGGGGGTTTGGCCCGTCCCATCGATTAGCGTTCCCGCGCTGAATACGACTCGGTTCATGGTGCGGCGCTCCTTTGGTCTGCATGGTATGGCCTGCTCGGCAAGTATTTCTGGCGGTGGTCGCAGGACACGGGTAGGACTATACTGAATTCATGCGTGGTGCACAATCCGGTTGACCCAGTGGCAGGGCCGATGCGCTGAGCCTGGCACGGCCGCGGAGGATTGTATGCTCAGGATCCTGGTTCGACTCTCTGTAGTGGTAGTCGTTTCGCTGATGGTGTCCTGTGGTGGCAGTGCATCACCTGGGACCGCCATATCTGCGCAGGAGACTCTGCCGGGGCCTCAAGTATTCGCCAAGGGGCTCATCCGCTCCGAGCGCGCCATCCTGGATGACCTGTCGGGCTCGACCCAGTACCAGATCGACCTTCGCGTGGGGGCCGGCTTGGCTCTGCAGGGCCGGCAGCGGGTGATCTACACCAACCGTGAGGACGTTCTTCTGCGGGAGATCTACTTTCGTCTTCTCCCCAATGGCGCCGGTGGGCAGCTTACCACCTCCAACGTCACCGTCGATGGCCAGGCAGTCGAGCCCACATATACATCCGGCAACCTGGCGCTGCGGGTGCCCCTGGCGGCGCCGCTCGCGCCCGGCGAGCAGATCACCATGACTCTGGACTTTGACCTCACGGTGCCTCGTGAGGCGGGGGGCAACTATGGCCTCCTGGGCTACCTGGAGGATACGCTGGTCCTGGATGCGTTTTACCCGGTGATCCCCGTCTACGACGAGGAGGGCTGGCAGGCCGGGCCGCCACCCCCCAATGCCGACGCCTCCTACAACGATGCCAGCTACTACCTGGTCCGCGTGACGGCGCCTAGCGGGTTCATCCTGGTGGCATCGGGGGTGGAGACGGAACGCCGGCGATCGGGAGGCGACCAGGTGGTCACCTTTGCCGCAGGGCCCGCGCGCGACTTTTATCTGGCGGGCAGCAAGCTCTTTAAGGTGCACCTGAGCGAAAAGGTTGGGGAGGTCCGCGTCAACAGCTACGCTTTGCTTGGCCAGGAGGACGCTGCCAAGCGGGCCCTGCGCGCCGCCACTGAGGCGATCGAGATCTTGAGCCGGGTTGTTGGCCCCTTTCCCTATACCGAATTCGACGTCATCAACTCGCCCATGGGAGCGTTGGGTATCGAGTATCCCGGGATCGTCAGCATCGCTCGGCCCCTGTACGATGCCCAGGGCGCCCAAGCTCAGGTATCCTTGGAATCCACTGTGGCTCACGAGGTGGCTCACCAATGGTTCTATAATGTCGTAGGCAACGATCAGCCGGGCGAGCCCTGGCTGGATGAGGCCTTGGCCCAGTATTTCACGATGATCTACTACAGCCAGGCGTATGGAGGGGCGGAGGCTGTGAGTGTTCGGGCGTCGTGGGTAGGCCGGTGGAAGCGCGTGGACGAGGAGGATATTCCTATCGGGCTGCCTGCGGCAGAGTACAGTGGCCGAGAGTATGGGGCTATCGTCTACGGCCGCGGGCCCCTTTTCGTAGAGGCGCTCGTCCATGAGATGGGGCAGACATGGCATGCCTTTGTGCGGGACTATTACCAAACGTTCAAGTGGGACATCGCTACCACAGAGGGCTTCAAACAACTGGCCGAGGAGCACTGCGAGTGCGATCTGACACCTCTGTTCGAGGAATGGGTGTATAGCGACTGATGATCTTGGGCGCTGACATGGGGGAAATATCATGACTGTGGTTGTCACCGGTGCGGCCGGACATCTAGGGGGTAACCTGGTGCGTGCGCTCCTGAGCCAGGGCCGCAACGTGCGTGCCCTGATTCATCGCCATCGGCGTGGGCTGGCGGACCTGGATGTGGAGCTTTGCGAGGGGGACGTGTGCGACCCCGCTTCGCTGCGGCGGGCATTCCAAGGAGCGGACGTGGTCTACCATACCGCAGCGCATGTGTCTATTTTGAGCGACGAATGGGCGTTATTGGAGAAGACCAATATCGTGGGCGCGCGCAACGTGCTTGGCGCCGTCCGGGCCTGTGGGGTGCGCCGCTTGATCCATTTTAGCTCCATCCACGCCCTGGAGCAGGAGCCCCTTGATGAGCCTCTGGACGAATCGCGCGCCTTGGCTACCTCGATGCGAGTGGCTCCTTACGACCGCTCCAAGGCGATGGGCGACAGCGAGGTGCGCTGCGCCGCTGGCCAGGGGCTGGATGCCGTTATCCTTTATCCCACGGCCATCATCGGGCCTTACGACTGGCGCCCATCGCATGTCGGCGATGTGCTGCTGGCCCTTTGTTGCAGGCGCATGCCCGCCCTTGTAAGTAGTGGCTTTGACTGGGTGGACGTGCGCGATGTGGTGGCCGGGGCCCTGCAGGCCGAGCACGTGGCTGCCCCTGGCTCTCGCTACCTGCTCTCGGGTCACTGGGCATCGGTGAAAGATCTGGCCAACCAGGTACAGGAGATCACCGGTGTGAGGGTCCCATGGCTCGTCGCTCCGCTCGGACTGGCGCATCTGGCCGCCCCCTTGGTGACCTGGTACAACCGCTGTCGAGGGGGCCGCCCGCTCTTTACCTCCGTGGCTCTCCAAGCCTTGGACAGCAATCGCCGCATTAGCCATGCCCGGGCCACGGCCGAATTGGGCTACCAGCCCCGGCCCTTCCATGACACCGTTGCCGACACGCTGCACTGGTTTGCACAGGAGGGCTATCTGCCTGATCTGCCGCGGCCCTGGAGGAGTGATGACTGAAAAGACCGGCTACACGATCTTGCTCATCGTCTGGTTCATCCTAAGCACGGCGACCTTTGCCTCGCTCTTTTTCGTGGTGGCGCCCTATGGCCGGCATCGGCGCGGAGGTTGGGGTCCTTGCATCGACGATGGTTGGGGCTGGGTCCTGATGGAGGCCTCTGGAGTCTGGGCGTTCGGCCTGTGCTTCCTGTTGATGCCTCGGGCGTCTACGCCCACCGATTGGATCTTCCTGGCTCTCTGGGAGGGGCACTATCTCTATCGTGCTTTCATCTATCCCTTGCGCAGGCGTGATAGGGGTCAGCTGATGCCCCTCAGCATCTTGAGCCTGGGGGCTATGTTCAATATCGGCAACGGCTATCTCAACGGGCGCTACCTGTTCGCCCTCGCTGCGCCTCGGGGGATGAGCTGGCTAGCCGATCCCCGTTTTGTGCTCGGGGCGGCGTTGTTCCTGGGCGGGTTTGCCGTGCATTATTATGCCGATCATCACCTCCGCACGCTGCGCCGGCCCGGAGAATCCGGCTACCGTATCCCCGTGAGAGGGTTGTTCCGCTGGGTGAGCTGCCCCAACTACTTGGGCGAGATCGTAGAATGGACGGGTTGGGCGCTGGCCACGTGGTCGCTGGCCGGGTTGTCCTTCGCCATATGGACGGCGTCCAACCTGGCGCCACGCGCCATGTATCACCACCGCTGGTACCGCTCCCACTTTCCCGACTATCCCGCAGAGCGGAAAGCG
>CAYQDH010000451.1:0-4712 GCA_964416075.1 uncultured Anaerolineales bacterium
CGGCGGCGAGTCTATGGAAGGCGTCGAACCACCTTGGGCTGGTCTCGTGCTCGTGTGTGCGACGCAAGTTGAAAACTTGCGCTACGAAAGAGGAGGGCCAATATGGTTGGCAGAGTGTCGCTTCGTGCAGCGCTCGTCCTGGCCGTGTCTCTTCTGATCGCGCTCCTGCGCGCGTCGCCCGCCCGCGGGCAGACCCCTGACCCCGCCCCGCCCGACGAACCGGTCAAGCTCATCTTCATCCACCATTCTACGGGGGGAAACTGGCTGGCGGACCCCACGGACGACCAACCCTCCGGCGGCCTGGGGATCGCCCTGCGCGACAACAACTATTACGTCAGCGCCACCAACTATAGCTGGGGACCCGGTAATATCGGGGATCGCACCGACATCCCCAACTGGCCCGAGTGGTTCGCCGGCCCGGATAGCGAGAGATACCTGAAAGCCCTGTACGCCGAGAGGGGCCAGAATTTCGGCGATTTCGGCCGCTGGTCCCGCCTGAGCCGCGATCCGGGCGGGGAGAACGAGATCATCGTCTTCAAATCGTGCTTTCCCAACTCGGACCTGTACGGCAACCCAGACGACGCCCCCGCGGCAGAGCCAGGCGGCGACCTCACCGTAAGCAACGCCAAGGCGGTGTACAACAGCGTACTCCCCTATTTCGCCACGCGGCAGGACAAGCTATTCGTGGTGATCACCGCGCCACCCCTGGCCGATTTCGATTACGGCGGAGGAGACCAGCCGGCCGCGCAGCGCGCCGCCAACGCCCGCGCCTTGAACGAGTGGCTGGTCAACGACTGGCTGGCGGGGTACGAGTACGCCAATGTGGCGGTGTTCGATTACTATAACGTGCTCACCTCGAACGGCGGCAACCCCGAGGCGAACGACCTCGACCAGGAACAGGGCAACCACCACCGTTGGCGCAACGGGCGCGTCGAGCACACCCGCACCGTGGACAACAACTATTCCGCCTATCCCAGCGGCGACAGCCATCCTTCGTCGGCGGGGCACCGCAAGGCCACCGCGGAATTCGTGCCTCTGCTCAATATCTTCTACCACCGCTGGAAGGACAGTGTGGGCGCTGCCCCGCGCGCCCAGGCGGCCACAGAGCCTGCATCGCCCGCCACCGAGCTCCCCCCGACCGAAGCGGCCCAACCCACCGCCGCTGAGGCTGCGACAGAGAGTGCGCAGGCAACCGAGGAGCCTGCTTCGCAGGAGGCGACGCAGCCCTCAGCCGTCGCCCTACAGGGCGTCATCGAGAACTGGGAGGGCGAGAACACCTGGCAATGCAACGACGATGGCCAGGGGTCCAAGATCGAATCCGCGGTGGATGACCGTGTCACCGACCAGGGCATAGGGGCGCTACGCATCACCTACAAGCTGGTGGCCAACGGCTGGTCGGATTGCGGCGTCTCCTTTGCTAGCGTCCAGGATTGGAGCAAGAGCGATGGGCTCTCCATGGCGCTCCACGCGGACACGGCTGCCCAGCCCCTGGTGGTGGTGCTCTTTTCGGGGGGCGCCGACGCCTATACGCCCTTTGTCGCTCCCCTAGAAACCACGGCGGGAGCGGTCTCCGGCTGGGCGTATGTATCTTTGCCGTGGGAACGCTTTGCGCGCGCGGACTGGGCCGACGAGGGGGGCATCCAGGAACTGGATCCTTCGCGCATCGTGGGGATGGCCATCAATCTCACCCAGGGGGAGGGCACGATCTGGCTGGATAATGTCGCCCTCTTCACGGGCCAGGCGCCGGAGGCTGCGCGGGAACAGGTCACGGCGCCCGCTGAGGCCGAGCAAGCCACGGCACCCGCTGAGGCGGAACAAGCCACGGCCGCCCCCGGCTCCACCGAGGCGCCCGCGGCCGCGCCGGCCGACACATCCGCGCCCAGCGCCCCGAGCCGCTCGCGGAGCTCGCCCTGCGCATCGGCCATCGTTCTGCCGTTGGCGCTGGTGGGGATGGTTCTGCTGCGCAGGCGATCGGCGCTCTAGCGATCGCGCCCAGGTCGCCATGAACGCCGCGGGTGTTCACGTACACCTCCAGAAAGGGCCAGTACACCGTCGTGGGCATGGTCCCGATCCAGAGCTTGGACTGGCAGCCCATCGAGGGTGTGGTGGTCAGTGCGGAATGGGCGCTGGGTGATCAATCAACGGTCAGCCAGCAAGCCACCACCAACCGGAGGGGCGTGGCCACCTACACCGTGAAGGGCGGCGGCGGCAAATACGACCTGCACGTCAGCGACGCCGCTGGCTTATGATCGAAAGCCTTGGGCTTGCCCCGCGACGAGGGCCAGACGCGGAGATGGAGAGACGCGGAGATGGGATCCCATCTCCGCGTCTCGCATGTTCGAGGCGAACAAGAATCTCCGAGTCACCGGATCCGCTTGGGGTCTAGCGCCCTTCCTCGATGATGCGGTCCACCACCAGCTGGCGGAACTCCTTCGAGAGGCTGGCGAAATAGGCGCTGAACCCCGTCACGCGCACCACCAGGTCGGGGTGCTTGCTGGGGTCCTCGTGCGCCTCCAGCACCTGCTGGGCGTCCATGATGTTCAGGTTCACCTGGGTGCCGCCCATGTCCATGTGGGTCTTGATCAGGTTGGCCACGTGGTCCACGCCGCCCTCGTCCATAGAGAGCGCGGGATCCAGCTCCAGCTGCATGGGCGCCGACTGGCCCCAGCCCGCGTTGACCCCGGCGATGGCCACGGCCATGGCGCTGGGGGCGCCGTCGCGACGGAACCCGGGATCGGGGTTAGCCCCGTGGGAGATGGGCGCGCCGGCATGGCGACCGTTGGGCGTGGCGCCCAACATCTTGCCCATGGGGATGGTGTTGGCCCAGGAAAAGATCCCCGGGATCATGTTATACCCGCCGGGCGTGGGTTTCTCCTTGATCAGCGTGACAAAGAGGTCGTTCACGCGCACGGCCCAATCGTCGGCGCGCGAGCCGCCCGAGCCGTAGCGGGGGATGCTCTTCATCATCATGCGCGCGCGCTCACCCTCCGGCCCAGCCCAGTCGCTCTCCAGGTAGCCCTTGAGCTCTAGCCAGGTGAGGCGCCCCTCCTGCTCCACGCGCTGCTCGACGGCGGCAAAGGAGTCGGCCACCGTGGCCAGCGCCGAGGCATCCACACCGAAATTAGTGAACTCGACGCCGTTGTGCGAGGCGTCCAGCCCCTTTTCGATGGGCCCATGGCACAGCAAGTCCAGCACCAGCTCGGGAAAGACCTCATGTTGGTGCTCCATGTGAAAGTCGAGCCCCTCGGCCAGCACCTCCACGGCGCGGCGCAGGTGCTTTTCGTAGCGGTTCCACAGCTCGGCCACGCTGGGGGTCGCGGAGCCGGCCTCTGCATCTGCCAAGAGCTCCTTCAAGGCCACCTCGTACACGGCGCCCAGGTTGATCTTGATGCAATCATTGAGGGTGTACTCGCGGCCGGGCAGGGCGAACCAGTGGCAGCCGGAGTAGGCGCGGTTGCGCGCGATCTCCAGGGGGATGCCGTTCCGGCTAAAGCCCTCCACGATGTTCTCCGAGCCAACGAACTTGGGCACGCCGGTGCGGTCCTGGAACATCACTTCCACGCCGCGGCGCAAGAGGCCAGGGTCGGCCTTTTTGCCCACCGAGACCCCCACGTTGGAGGGGATGCGCAGGCGATGCGCGGCCTCCAGGACGATGTAGGATACCGGCCCGGTCACATCGTCGCCGCTCTCGTCGGGGCCGCCGAGCTGCAAATAGGCCGTATCGCGCAGCAGCAGGCAAGCCACGTGGAAGATGGCCTCTTCTTCATCGAGGATGCCGGCGGCCACGTCGCGCTCGTAAAAGGGCTGCAAGAGCACATCCAGGCGCCCCAGCGAGCCCGAGCCGTTATACATGCGCGCGGCCATCTGGTACCACACCATCCACTGGCAGGCCTCGCGGAAGGTGCGTGGCGGCTCGGTCACCATCCGCTCGTTCATCTCGGCCATCTCCAGCAGGTTCTGGCGCAGCGCGGGGTCCTCTTCAGACTCTGCCGCTTGGCGCGCGGCGTCGGCGTTGCGGGCGATCCAATCCTGCATCCCCGTGACGATCGCTTCCAGGCCATCGTAAAAGTCCCCGGCCTGGGGATTGGCGCCACGGTAGAAGCGAATCTTGTCCAGGATGCCGCCCCAGCCCAGGTCCAGGCCGATCTGCAGGTCCTGGCAGAAATGCTGCCCCGCGCCGATCCCCGCGCCCAGCTTGTACTTTTTCTGGTCCTCGTGCAGGTGGGAGAAATCGAACTCGGGCTTCCAGCCCTTTTTGCGATAGGAGCCAAAGTTGACCATATAGGCCCCCGCCAGCGAGCTGAGGGGGTCGACGTAGGTGGGATGGCTGCGCAGCAGGGAGCCGAAATTCTCGCCGCAGGCCTTGGGGCCGTAAAAGCCGCCGTTGGGATGGTTGGAGGTGATCTGCAAGCCCTTGATGAGCACGTCGGTGATGGGCATTCCCGAGCCGCTGATGGTCTGCACCACCTCGCGATACTCCTCGGGGGGCAAAACGAGCGCCCAGTCGTCGTGGTCCATGGAGCCGATGACCTTCCATTTTTCCTGGGTCTGCTCCATCTTGCGCGCGCGCAGCGCGTCGATGCGCTGTTGGTAGGTCAATTGTTCCGTCTCGATAGAAGCCGTAGCCATACAAAACCTCCGCAACACATTTTATGGGGAGCTGCAAGGAACAGTTTCAAGAGCAAGTCGATAAGCAATCTCACCTATTATAG
>CAYQDH010000452.1:0-3956 GCA_964416075.1 uncultured Anaerolineales bacterium
ATTTCCTGTGGGGTGAATATTGCGACTGGTACATTGAGATGAGTAAGGTGCGCCTCAAGGGCGAGGGTGCGGCCCAGGCCGATAGCGCGCGCCGCGTGCTGGTATATGTGCTGGAAGGCTGTCTGCGTTTGCTGCATCCGTACATGCCCTTCGTCACCGAGGCTATCTGGCAATACCTGCCGCACCGCGGCGAGGCCCTTATCGTGGCCCCCTGGCCGGCCGCCGGCTCGCTGGACGATGAGGTCGAGGCCAGGATGAACGACGTGATGGAACTTGTTCGCGCCATCCGCAACGCACGCAGCGAATACGACGTGGAGCCGGGCCGGCCCATCGCCGCGATCATCGCGGCGGGCGCCAACGCCGCTTTCCTGAGCGATCAACAGCAGGCCCTCGTGGCCCTGGCCCGTATCGACCCTGCCCGGCTGCAGATCGAGGCGCACCTTTCCAGCAAGCCGGAGAAGGCGCTCACGCTGGTGGTGGCGGGGTACGAGTGTTACCTGCCCCTGGCAGCCCTGGTGGACCTGGACCGGGAGCGCGCCCGCCTCGGCGCCGAGTTGGAACGCGCTCGTGGCGATATCGCTCGCTCGGAAAAGCTGCTGGCCAACCCCGGGTTTGTGGGCAAGGCGCCTGAGGCGGTGGTGCAGAAAGAGCGCGACAAGCTTATCGACAACCGCGATAAAGAGTCGCGCCTGCAGGAGCGGCTGCATAGCCTGGACTAGTGCCGCTTGCTCGTGGCGGCGCGCCTGTGCTGCAAGTTTACCAATATGCGGCCATCGGTTAACGCTATACGCCGCAACGCGCCTGTACCGCGAGATGCCGAAATCACGGTCCCTGCTACACATCATAAACAGGAAGGAGCTCGATGGCCGAGCAGCGCATTCTCACATACCTGGGGCCCATCATCTTTGTGCGTGATATCAAGGTGGCCGCCGCGTTCTACACCCAGGTTCTGGGTTTCGAGGTCGAGATCGATTTCGGCGAAAACGTGGGCCTGCGTGGCGGGCTCGCGCTGTGGCAGCTTGGGCCCGAGCGGATCATCCGCCAGCGACTGGGCGACGAGGCCATCGCCGACCGGCGCGCCAACCGCTTCGAGCTGTCGTTCGAGACGGATGATATCGCGGCCCTGCGCGAGCGCGTTCTTTCCGGCGGCGGGGAGCTTTTGCACGATATCCACGAGGAACCCTGGGGACAGCGTGTCCTGCGCTTTTTCGATCCCGACCGGCACCTCATCGAGGTCGGCGAGCGCATGTCCCTGGTCGCGCGGCGGCTGCGCGACCAGGGACTCACCCTGGAACAAGTGGCCCGCAAAACGGCTATGCCCCTGGCCCAGATCGAGCTATTGTTGGCGGCTTAGGCGGTGTATAATACTGCTGTGCGCGAGTAACATGTGGTACGAAGAACATCACGTCTGTTGTACCGTGTACCACCATCTAGAATCTTACCGTGGCCGGCACCTGGCCCGTGAGGGCGGCCTCGCTTGCCTATCCCGTTCGTAGTGAGGCCCGTCAGGGCGGTCCAGGGCTTGACACGATCCGCCTTGGGCAAAGGAGGGACCATGCCTGCGTTACGCAAGCCAGCCTTGGCTGTTTTCCTGATCGCGGATGGCATCTTGGGCCTCCTACTATTCCTTATCCCCGGTCGCTTCCTCGGCTGGCTCGGCTGGGCCCCCATCGACCCCATCATCAGCCGCATCCTCGGCGCGGCCCTCTTGGCCATGTCTTGGGGAGATTGGCGCTTGCTACGCGAGTTGGCCGCCTCGGCTGGCGTCGGGCGGGGGCTCGGTCGCTCGGAGCTGCGTCTGTGGGCGCAGACACAAGCCCTGTTTGAGGCTCTGACCGGCCTGGCTGTGCTAAGGCATTTGTGGGTGGGGCGCTGGCCCGCCATGATCTGGATCCTGTTCGTCCTCTCTGTGCTTTCCACCCTAACTTGGCTGATAGTCTGGTTGCAAGAGCGCCAGGAGGGTTCCTCCACCATCGCCTAGAGGCGGCTAGGGTGATTCCGCCGGGAGAGCGAAATGCGCGTAACCATCGTGGCTATTGGATCGCGCGGAGATGTGCAGCCTCTGGCCGCGCTTGGCCTTGGCCTGCAGCGCAAGGGCCACCAGGTGTGCTTGGTGGCGGGGGATGAGTTCGCCGGCCTCGTGACGGGCGCCGGGCTGGCCTTTGTCTCCTTGGGCATCGAGGTCGGCGCGGCTAGGCGGGGGTATAGCGACCTGTACTCGTTCATGGCGAGTATCAAGGACCAGGTCGCCGCCGCCAGCCAGGGCGAAAGCGATGCCATCGTCGCCACCTTTCTGGGAATCGGCGCCTGCCCTCTCGCCCGCGCCCGGGGGATACCCTTTTTCTACGCCTTGCCCATGCCTGGTCTGCGCACCACCGAGTTTCCCCATCCCCTCTTTCCTCCCTTGCCTTTGGGCAAGTTCTACAACGCCTTGACCTACCGTCTCGTCGACCGGCGCGCCGCGCAGTCGTCCGAGGGGGTGCGCTGCCTGTTCTCCGAGCCTCGCCCCACGTATCTCTTCTGTTTCAGCCCGCACGCCGTGCCCCGCCCGGCGGATTGGGGCTCTTATGCCCATGTGACGGGCTATTGGTTTCTGGACCCTCCCGCCGATTGGCAGCCCCCGGCGGGCCTCGTCGACTTTCTGGGGTTAGGCCCGCCGCCCGTCAGCGTGAGCTTTGGTAGCATCCTCGCCGAGGAAAAGGGCAAGCTGGCGGGCGTGGTCCTGGAAGCCCTGGCCCACGCGGAACAGCGCGCGATACTCGGCGACTGGGGAGACCTCGACGATGGCGAGATCACGCCCGACTTGTACACGGTGCGATCCATTCCCCACGGCTGGCTCTTCCCGCGCGTCGCGGCTGCCATCCATCACGGCGGGGCTGGCACCGCAGCAGCAGCCCTGCGCGCCGGCATCCCCTCGGTCATCGTTCCATTTGGATTGGACCAATCCTTTTGGGCGCGCCGGCTCCAGGGGCTAGGCGCGGGCACGGAACCTCTCGACCCCAAGCGCCTGACTGCCGAGCAGTTGGCCATGGCCATTCGACGAGCCGTGGAGGATACCCATCTCCGCGCTGGCGCCGCCGAATTGGGCGAAAAGGTGCGCGCGGAGGATGGTGTTGGCAATGCCATCGCCATCATCGAGCGTGTGGTCGCTGCGGGATAGAAGGAGAGACCAGGTATGATCACGATCCGCTGTTATCAAGAGAGCGATGCGGAGAGCGTTGGCTGGCTTATAGCAGATACGTACGGCGAGTTCAACCTTTCTTTCGTGCCTCCCGAGCAGCGCGGCCCGTTTTTGGGTCCTTTTCGCCACGCCCGGTCGCCGGAGCCAACGCACCAGCAGGCCATCATCGAGATCATCCGGTCGCCCATGCTCTATGTGGCGCAGGACGATGGCGAGATCGTGGGCGTGTTGAGGGGGCGCAAGGGGAGATTGGCCAGCCTATTCGTGCGAGGAGACAGGCACCGTCAAGGCATAGGGACCCAACTGGTCGAGCGTTTTGAGCAAGAGTCCGTCAGCCAAGGGGTCCAAGTGGTACATGTCGCCGCCACGTTATACGGTATGCCATTCTACCTGGCCATGGGCTACAAGCGTTCGACCGGGGTGCGCAAGGGGTGGAGTTTTGAGGGCCATGGGTTGCCAGTGCAGCCGATGAAGAAGGTATTGAGGAACAGCTAGAGCATGGCTTTCGCAGTGGAGACAAACGGGTTAGTCAAATCCTTCGGCCCGGTGCGTGCTGTGGATTCGGTCGATCTGCGCGTGAGGCAAGGCGAGATCTATGGCTTCCTCGGGCTCAACGGCGCGGGCACGACCACCACTATCCGTGTGCTGTTGGGAATGATTCGCCCTGATGCGGGGTCGGCGAGGGTGTTGGGGCAGTCCGTGGGGCCCCACGGGCGCGGGTCATGGCGGTATGTCGGCCACCTGGTGGAAAGGCCCGCGGCCTATCCCGAGCTGA
>CAYQDH010000452.1:3966-4704 GCA_964416075.1 uncultured Anaerolineales bacterium
GAACCTGGAGGTTGCCCGGCGTCTGCAGGGCATTTCCGACGTGCGCGTGACCTCTCGTGCTATCGAGCGCCTGGCGCTCGCCCCTTACGCCGAGCGCAGGGCGGGAGGACTCTCCACGGGCAATCTCCAACGCCTGGCGTTGGCCGACATCGTCAGCGTGCTGGGCTGGGGCGATTGGTTCCCCTGGGCTGTTCCCATACTGACTGGTGGAATGGTCCACTCGCATACGGACCGTCTCGGAGTACACAGCTATCTCGTGGTCTTGCTGGCTTTCATCCTTGGACTCGCGGCAACCTTTGCCTGGTGGCGGAGCGCGGATCAGGCGCGATAGCTAATGGCCGAACGGAGGGGAGGGGCAATGCACAATGGCGATCGACTCCTGCGCAGCGGCCTGTACGCCACCCCGCTAAAGATGGGGCTGCCAGCCTATCGTCGCTTCGATACCTACATGGCCTATGCGAGCAAGCTTCACCATCGCTTGGCCCCCAAGTCGCACTGGTATCTGTGGGCGGTGGGGGTCGTTCCTTCGAGCCAGGGAAAAGGGATCGGGGGCAGATTGCTAAACGCGGGATTGACCAGAGCCAATGCAGAGGGTACAGCGTGCTATCTGGAAACGGGGGTGGCAAGCAACATCCACTTCTATGAGAGACACGGGTTCCGGGTGGTGGAAGAGGGGCGGGTGCCCAGGCAGGGCCTGCCCGTGTGGGCGATGCTGCACGAGGCAGAGAGTACCCGATG
>CAYQDH010000453.1:0-4226 GCA_964416075.1 uncultured Anaerolineales bacterium
GTAGAGGTGGACGAGATGGCGCATCTGGATCTCTCGCTGCTGGGCGGCTTTCTGGCGCAACTCGACGGCCACGTAATCGATGGATTCTCCTCCGACAAGGCCCGCGCCCTCTTGGCCTACCTGGCCATGGAGGCGGACCATCCGCACCGCCGCGAGGCATTGGCTGCGTTGCTCTGGCCGGAGCGCGCCGAATCCCAGGCGCGGGCCAGCCTCAGCCAGGCCATCTACAACTTGCGTTCCATCCTCGGCGACCGCGGTCGCGCTGAGGCCGCGGCGCAGGCCTGCTCAGCGGTTCCCTTTCTGTCGGTCAGCGGCCAGGCCCTCCATTTCAACGCCAGCAGTGACTACCACATGGATGTGGCCTCTTTTTCCTCCCTGTTGCAGGCTTGCGCCGAGCATGCCCATCCGGCGGGGGAAGAGTGTGACGCCTGCATGCGGCGCCTGGGTGATGCGGTTTCCCTCTATCGCGGCGACCTTCTGCAGGACCTGGCTATCGACGATAGCGTGCCCTACCAGGAATGGGTGGTCACGCGCCGCGAGCAGCTGCATCGCCGCGCGCTGGAAGCGCTGCAGCGACTGGCCGTGGCCCATGAGCGGCGCGGCGAGTACGAGAGCGGCCTGCTGCACGCCTGGCGACAGGTGGAGCTGGACCCCTGGCGTGAGGAGGGGCAGCGCCAGCTCATACGTCTCCTGGCCCTGAGCGGGCAACGCAGCGCCGCCCTGGCGCAGTACGAGACCTGCCGCCGGGTCCTGCAGGCCGAGCTACAGGCCGAGCCGGAGCCTGAGACGGTCGCGCTCCACGAGGCGATCCGCCAGGGCACGTTCCCCGCCCTCCCCTCTCCGAGTCTCCCCGTCTCCCCATCACCGTTTCTCCCCCTCTCCGCGCACTCCGCCGATCGCGCAGCGGAGCCGCTACCCACCAACCTGCCCGCTCAGGCCTCGCCCTTTATCGGGCGCGAGGGACTGCTGGGCGACCTCCTGGAGCGCCTGCGCGACCCGGCCTGTCGCCTGCTGACCCTGGTGGGCCCGGGGGGCTGCGGCAAGACGCGGTTGGCCCTGGAGGCGGGGGAGCGACTGGTCGAGAATAGGCCATGCCGCGACGATGTGCAGGGCGGGCAGCCACGGGGGGCAGCCCCTACAGAGGCGAACCATCCAGGGGCGAGTCATCCGGTCGCAAACCGCCCAGAGGCGAACCATCCAGTCGCGTCGCCGTACCTTCCTGCGGACGGGGTTTTCCTGGTCTCCCTGGCCCCCCTGCGCACGCCGGAGACGATCGCGCCGACCATCGCGGCGGCGGTGGGGTGCAACCTCTCGGGCGGAGACCCGCGGCCGCCCGAGGGGCAACTGCTCGACCACCTGCGCAACAAGGTGCTGCTGCTCATTCTGGACAACTGCGAGCATCTGCTGGCGGGGATGGGGCTGGTAACAGCCATCCTCGAGGCTGCGCCCGCGGTCAAAGTGCTGGCCACGACGCGCGAGCGCCTGAACTTACACGGCGAGCACCTCCTGCCGGTGGGCGGCATGGAGCTGCCGGAAGGGGATGCCGGCGGCGACGACGTGGGTGAATATAGCGCGGTGCAGCTCTTCCTGCAGGGGGCGCGGCAGGTGCGGCCGGGGTGGGCGCCAAGTCCGGAGGAGCTGGGGCAGGTGGCGGGGATCTGCCAGCGGGTGCAGGGCATGCCCTTGGCCATCCTGCTGGCGGCGGGGTGGACGGAGATGTTGTCGCCGGGCGAGATCGACGTCGAGATCGCCTGCAGCCTGGACTTTCTCTCCGGCGGGGCGCGCGACCTGCCGGAGCGGCAGCGCAGCGTGCGCGCCACCTTCGAGCACTCCTGGCGGCTGCTCTCCTCGGCGGAACAAGGGGCGTTGGCGGCGCTCTCGGTGTGCCGTGGCAGCTACGACCATGAGGCCGCCTGTGCGATCAGTGGGGCTCCGTTGCCCACGCTGCGGGCGCTGGTGGACAAGTCGCTCTTGCAGAGTGTCGCTGGGGAGCGCTTGGAGATGCACGAGTTGCTCAGGCAGTTCGCGGGGGAGATGCTGGCGCGCTCGCCCGCGGCGGGCCAGGAGGCGCGCGAGCGCCACGCTGCACACTATATGGGGTTGCTGGCGCGTCTGGACCCGCGCTCGCGCGCCGGGGGCTGGGGGACGGTGGTTGCGGCGCTGAGGCCGGATATCGAGAACGCCCGTGCAGCCTGGGAGTGGAGCGCCGCGCAGGGCGATGTGCCCCGCCTGGAGGGCGCGGCGGCGGCCCTGTGCTGGTTCTACTTGAGCGAGGGACGCACGCAGGAGGGCATTGATGCCTGCGATCTGGCTCTGGCTCCCCAGGGGTCGCGGTCCTGGGAGCCGGGCGCCACCCGTTGGGCGTACCTGCGGGGCCAGGCGCTGGCCTGGAAAGGCTTTCTCCACCATTGGCGCGCCGAATATGAGCTGGAGATTGACGCGTTCCGCCAGGGTCTGGAGGCGCTGCAGGAAGCCAAGGCGCTGGGCCGCGACACACGCTTTGAGCGCGCTCTGGCTCTGTACGAGCTGTCCGATACCTATGGCACGACGAGATGGCAGATGGCGGAGGGCTTGGAGCTCGCCGAGCAGGCGCTGGCGCTGTTTCGCGAGGTGGGCGACTCACGCTGGGCAGCACATGGGCAGATGCAGGTGCACTATACAACCTTCATGATGGGCCGCGGCTGTGCGGAATGTCGGCGAGCGCTAGAGGAGAGCGTGGCGATCCTCCGCCGGATGGACGATCATCGCAGCCTGGCGCGCATGCTCCCTCCCCTGGCCCTGGTCGTGGCCTATGGGGGCGATGCAGAGCGCGCCGAACGCCTGGCGCGGGAGGGGCTGGCGACCGCTCAGGAGGGGGGAGAGCCTGGCATGATTGCGCTGGGCACATTGTTGCTCGGTAAGGTCCTCATTGCTGGAGGCGGTTTTGCCCAGGCCGAGTCGCTGCTCGAACGTGCTGTGGCAGCCCCGCGGGGAGTGAACGACCAGATGCTGGGATTAGAGCACCGAATCCTGGGCGCTGCTCGCATGCACGGAGGGGTCTATACTCAGGCGCATCGTCCCCTCGATCGGGCAGTGGAGTTGTTTTGCCGTTGCGGGTCTGCGGCAGTGGCGCTCGCCACGTACATGATGGGCGGCGTAGCCTTGGCGGAAGGAGCCTTGGCAGAAGCCGCGGAACGATACGGCGACGCGCTCCCTGCGCTTCGCCAGAGCGGCGTGATCTGTTGGCTCGGGCTCTGCGGCCCCCTGTTGGTCGAGCTCGGGCTGGGATGTGAGGAGCAGGCCAAGGCCCTATTGGTCGAGGACCTGCGCTCGTCCGCCGCAAAGGACTATGCCCTCTGGCGAGCAGGGGCGCTGGCTGGCGCGGCGGTGTGGCTGGCGCAGTACGACCAGGCCCAGCGCGCCGTGGAGGTCTATGCGCTGGCGAGTCAACACCCCCAGATCGCCGCCTCGTGCTGGTGGAAGGATGTGGCCGGCCGGCATGTGGCCGCAGCAGCCTCTGCCCTGTCGCCCGAGGTGGTGGCTGCGGCGCAGGAGCGCGGGCAAGCGCGCGACGTGCAGGCGACGTTGCAGGAACTGCTCGACGAGCTAGCGGGCTGATCCTCGCAGGCTATCCAACCCCATGTGCGGCCCATCTGGCCGCCTTGGCGCTTCCCTTGTTGAAGGAGTTGTGCTTGAAACAGCTGATCCTGGTCTGTGGGCCCAATGGCGTCGGGAAATCGACGGCTTGCAGAGAGCTGGTCTCTCGGCTGCCCGGAACGGCCTACATCGATAGCGATTGGTGCCGCTGCATGAACCCCTTTGGGTTCACGCCGGAGCAGATCGATCTGGTCATCTCCAATATCTCGATGCTGATGGCCAACTATTTCCGGTGCAGCACCATTGACCGCGTCATCTTCCAGTACGGGTTCCACGGGCCAAGAAAGCGGATCTGGGAGGGCATCCTCGAGGTGTTGAAAGCGCGGGGGATCGAGTATCGGTTCTGCCCTATCATCCTAGAGTGTGAACGCCAGGAGAATATCCGGAGGATGGTCCAGGATGGCCGAAGCGACGAAAGGATCGAGCGCGCCCTGGCCATGACGCGGGGAATCTATGATGACTATATCTGGCCGAGGATTGACGTGACGCGGCTGACGGTCGCGGAGACGGTCGAGGCTATCGTCGATACCCTGGCATCGTCGTATGGCGAGACAGGGAGTACATGGCCTTCGTGCCCTGCCAATTCAGAT
>CAYQDH010000453.1:4253-4701 GCA_964416075.1 uncultured Anaerolineales bacterium
GGCGATATGCTGAGTTATGAGGAAATGCCAGAAGATAACAAAGACCTGGGCAAGGTCGAGGTATCTTTTCCGCGGCTACAAGAGGACGACGTCGAGAGCTGCCCGGTACCCATGTCAGACATCATCGAGTACCTGACTCTAGAGGGCGAGGACCCTTCGCCGCTCGATCTTGTCTTTCTACGCACCGCGCAGGTTGCGGAAAGGCAGTTCTGGATCTGGAAGTCTACCGATCCGGATGGCGTTGCGTGCTATGTGACGGTTGAGGTCAAAGATCGCTCTTGGACAATCAGCTATGATCCAAACTGGTACGGCCTTTCGCCGGAGCAGTTCATACTGGGAGTGTACCATCGAGTGTTCTGAGCGTTTGCAGCAAATGACTCTTTGGCCGGGCGGCATGATACGGGTGGCCTACTGAGATTCGGTCATAAATGGGTTGGGGGAGGATGGA
>CAYQDH010000454.1:0-4698 GCA_964416075.1 uncultured Anaerolineales bacterium
ATAGCGGCCTCGTTACGCGCGAGCCCATATTTCGGTGATGTGATCGTGAACCAATACCCCTGGTCTGTCACATACTCGACAAGCGATTACCTGTGCTTGCTGAACACCTATTCCGACCACCTTCGTCTGCCTGAGCAGAGGCGCCAAGCATTGTTCGAGGATATCGCGACCGTTCTGGAGCGCCATGGCGGGAGGATCGAGAGGCCCTATCTGGCGGTGGTGTACATGGCGGAAAGGGGCGGATATAACCGCGAATGGAGAGGATTACGCGACTAGTCCTGTCTCCGGCGAGTGTGTGCACCAACCCATCCCTCGCGACCACACCTCTGGCGAGAGCCCGCTGACCGGGTCGGCCCAGGCGGCGTCGCGATCCTGGTCCCAAGCATGGCGCAAAAGGCCCGTGGCCGGGTCCTGGGCGTGCCGCGCCAGCAGGGTAGCCTGGTAGGTGGCCATGTCGATGCACGAGCCTGTACCGCGGGCATCTTGCCCGCGCCCCGAGGATGAGCCAACATCTGTACCGCGGGCATCTTGCCCGCGCCCTGGGGCTGAGCCAGCGCTTCCCTCATCTCCCGAGAGACCGCCGCCGCAAGCCTCATCGCCGCTAGCGGCGCCGCCAAACAGCCGCGCATAGCGCACCAGGAACGGCGCGGCCATATAGATGCCATCCACCCACATCTCCTGGGGATAGATATCCTTGTGCCAATGGCCACCCTCGGCGTTGCGGGGGTGCTCGCCCAGCCACCGTACGACCTGTGACGCGGCAACGTGGTAGCGCTCGTCGCCCGTTTCCTCGTAGAGGAAGAGCAGCAGCATGCCCGGCTGGATCTTGTCCAGGTTGTGCACGTCGCCCAGGTCGATATGCCCCTCCCCGTCGACATAACGATCGACCCAGCGCCGGATATAGTCCAGATAGCGCGCGTCCCCGCTGCGCTGGTAGAGGGCCGATAGGCCATAGAGCACGATCCCCGTGTTGTACTCCCAGCCCTGGTCGTTGATCGCGGAGGGGTCCGGCCAGCGGGATAGGATCATGTCGGCGATCTGCGCGCCGAGGGGGGCCCTCACCCCCAGCCCCTCTCCCACGCTGCGTGTGGGAGGGGGGCGTGGGAGAGGCGTTGTGGGTGAAAGGATTACCGTCACGTCTCGTCAAGCCAGGCCGGATCACCCACGAACGCATCGCTGAGGCCCTGTTTCCTATCCTGCGGCAGCCAGGACGCCTGGATCCCCTGCAAGATGCAAGCGCGGATATCTCCCCGCGAAAAACCCAGCTGCTCCTGGAGCAGGCGGTATTCCTCCGCGAGCGAGTTGCCGAACATCTGTGGATCATCCGTGTTGATGGTCACGGCAAGCCCGCGCTCGAAATAGCGACGCACAGGGTGTTCGTCTATCGATCTCACCACCCCAGTGCGCACATTCGACAGTGGGCAGACCTCCAGGGGTATCTGCTTCTCTGCCAGATAATCCACCAGGCGTCCATCTTCCTCCGCATGCGTGCCATGCCCGATGCGTTCCACGCGCAGGTCGTGGATGGCCTGCCACATATCCGCGGCTCCGCCGACCTCGCCCGAGTGCACCGTGGTGTGGAAACCATGCTGCCGCGCATCCTCGTAGACCGCGGCAAAGAGAGCGGCAGGATAGCTCTGCTCTGACCCGCCCATGCCGATGCCGATCACGCCCAGGCCGCGCACCTCGGCCATCTCCGCCAGGGCGCCAGCAACCCTCTGCGGGCCGGTGTCGCGCACCAAATCGGCGATGAGCGCGATCTCGATATCGGGAACGCGGTCGAGACCCTTACGAATGGCTTCGGTCAGCTCTTGTGCCTTCAGGCCGTAGCGCGCGAAATCCGGAGGGGAGTAGAACACCTCGGCGTAGCGGATCTTCTGTCTCGCCAGATCACGCGCCACGGCGACAGCAATGAACGTCAGGTCCTCGTACTCGCGCAGGAACTGGTTTTTCCAGTACCAGGTACCCAGGAAATGCGCGAAATCGCGATAGGCGAACCGCGATGCGAGCGCCGCGACATCCGGAAGCTGCGCATCGCCGCCGTACTTACGGACCAGCTCCCACAGCGCGCTGTACGGAATGGCGCCCTCCAGATGCAGGTGAATCTCAACCTTGGGAACTCGCTCGTACCAGCTCATGCCTGATTCTGAGGCCCACTGATGCATGGTTCACCTCCCGTTTATCAGCAAGTGGGGCACGACGCTCCCTCGGCTCTTCCACTGTCCATCCACGCGCTCCAACTCGGTGACGGAGGCGATCTCGATATCCAATGCCTCGCCCGTCAGCGCCCGCGCCGCCTGAGTCATCGAGGCGCCGTGCCCCACCAGCACCACGTTCCCATTCTCTCGCTGCTCCAGCATCTCCACGAATGCCTTCACCCGGGCGTACACCTCCGCGTTGACGTCCGCCTCGGGGTAGGTGACTCGCGTGCAGGAGCGATACGAGCCGTCGTAGCCGCTGAACTGTTGCCGCAGCTCGTCCGCGCCCAGCAGCTCGGGCTTGGCCGAGAACCACGTGGACCTCAGCCATTCGCTCAGGGCCTCCTCCACCCGAAAGGGGGCGCCGGTCTCCTCGAAGATCATCTGCGCGGTCTGCACCGCCCGCATAAAGGGCGAGCAGTACACGGACGCGATGCCCCTCGGCTTGAGATAGGCGCCTACGGCCCTGGCCTGCCGGAGGCCGGTTGCCGAAAGGGGCGGGTCATCGGGCCGCGCGGCGGTCTTGCCCCAGTTCGGGTCTTCGGTGTCGGCGCGCAGGGCATGTCTTACGAGGAAGACTTGATGCATGGGCCTCCATCTCTGTTCATCCGTGTTCCTTTCTTGGTCTATGTCTTGAGTAATAGTGGCTCATATCGCAGGACCACGCAGCCCGACCTGAAGGCCCTCGCCTCCAAGAGACTCATTCGCAGCATATCCAGGCTGGGCTTGAACAAGGGATTGCCGCCCCCAAGGACCACGGGTACGAGGCCCAGGCGGTATTCGTCAATCAGCCCGTGCCGCATGAGTGTCGACGATAGATCGGCGCTGCCGAAAATGAGGATGTCTTGGCCCGATTCCTGCTTCAACCTGGCTACCTCGTCCTGGGCATCCGTCTTCACCAGCCGCGTGTTGGTCCATTCAGCGTGGTCCAGGGTCCTGGAGAAGACGACCTTAAGGATACTGTTCATGAGGTCAGCAACCTGGCCTGTCGCGGAAGGCCAATAAGCAGCCATGCCCTGATAGGTGAGGCGGCCGAATAACAGCATGTCGGCCGAACGCAACTGCTCTATGGAGAGCTGTTCTAGCTCCTCGCCCCAGACATATTCGTGCCAGTCCAATTCCCAGCTCTTGGGTCCCTCGAAGTAGCCATCGAGGGTGACCATGTTCCACATAATGAGTTTTCTCATCGCCAGATCCCCTTAGCTCAAGACCATCCTGATCTGCCGTATCGCCTCGCGAAACATATGCTCGTCAGGCTTGCCTTCTCCTTGGTCTAGCATAATTCCTTCGGCATTGATCCCATAGCCCTGGAACACCTGGTACAATGCTTTCTGCGCCCCGCGCTGCCGCTCGCGCTCTCGCACCCAGAGGTTCTCGATGCAGACCACCTTGGTTTGGGGCAGGTTCTGTTCGTGCTGCAGATAGAGCGTCTCCAATGGCCAGGGATCGAACAGCAGCGTTAGGGCATAAGGATCTGCGCGGCGCATCATCGCCGCCGCCAGCGCCACGCAGGCGCCGTGCTGGTGGCCGCAGAGCACCACGCGCGACGCCGGGATGTGGAAGTGGGCCATCGCCTGGTCCACGAGGGCATTGGCCCACCCGCCACAGGTCACCAGGACCGCACCCATCGCTTCCGTGGCGGCCTCAAAAGCCTCTACCGTGCTGGATTGCATGGGAAAGACGAACCAGTAGCGTTGCGAGCTCGCGCCGTAGCTCGCGGCATGGCGCATGATGGGATCGTCTGCCTGGCCCTCGATCGGTCCATCGCCCGCACAGATGTAGGTAGTGGGTAATCCCTGGCGTATCTCGTCCAGGAAGGGAGCTATCTCGTCACCCGACGAACAGCGGGTGTGAAAGTAGATCAGGGCGGAATCGACCACCGTCGGAACGATCTCGATCATCTTGCCTGCTCCTGCCCAAAGGCCAGTGCATGTCCATCAGGGTCCCTACGCCGAACTATTGTACCTCAAGGGTGAGGCCAGACAAGCGCCGCAAGGCCAGCCTTTGTCAGAGTTCCCGAGGCTGCCCTATCGAGTACAAACGGGTGGCCTCTGCTGGAGCGAACGGCGATTGGCGCCACGAGTACCTTGGCGCTCGTGGCGGTGCTCCCCTTCGCGCCGCTCCGCGCCAGGGCCCCTTGGGGTGGGCTGTCGATGGAACCCGTACTGCCCATGAGGTGGGCCGCAACTCGCGCTACCCGCCCAGCGCGACGGCTCTTCCGTAGCGCAAGTTTTTAACTTGCGGAATCTGCTCGGCAGCGAGGCTATGGAAGGCGTCGAAGCATCTCAGGCTGGTCTCGTGCTCGAGTGAGTGACGCAAGTTGAATGTAGATGCTCGTAGGGTTTTACCCCTAGATGCTCATTAACAATATACCCCTGCCCGGAGCAAGCCGCCTCTCGTGGTGACACGATCTACCGTGCAAGAGGTGGGCCTGGCCGGAAGAGGCGAATCGGCAGGACGTTGCGTGCCCTAGCGTGCGGCGGATGAAGGATTGGTAGCG
>CAYQDH010000455.1:0-4693 GCA_964416075.1 uncultured Anaerolineales bacterium
CTGCTCACTGTTCACCGAATAAATGGAGAGTTGCCATGGCCGAGACCGTAGTCGAGTTGGACGTTCTGGACATCGTGGCCAATCGAGACGATACCCCCCGTGTGGCCGACCTGCGCCGCCGCGTGCGCGACGCCATGGAGCTCGATCCTGCCTACTGGGCCGGCCCCGAGCGCATCGACGAGCGCTACATGTCCGAGCCGCTGCCCGTGCGCAAGGCCCGGGCCATTGCCGGCAAATTCGCCCTCATGCCGACGGACCTCTGGGACGGCCAGCTCTTCGCTGGCTCGATGACCCTGGAGCATCCCCACGTGCACTATGAGGGGTATTTTCCCGATTATGTCACGGACGAGGAGCGAGCACAGGCGGCGGAACGCGGCCTCTCCATCCGCTCCGTTTTTGGGCACATCGTCCCCGACTATGGCAAGCTGCTGCGACTCGGCCTCCGCGGGATCATCGCTGAGGCGGAGGCCCAGCGGCCCAACGCCCACAATGCAAAAGAGCACGCCTTTCTCGATTCGGTCGTCGTCGCTCTGGAAGCCATCATCAGCTATGCCACGCGGCTGGCCGCGCGCTGCCAGCGAGAGGCAGCGACCTGCGCCGACGCCGCTCGCGCCGCCGAGCTGGCTCAGATGGCCGCCAACCTGCGCCAGGCCCCCGAGGGCCCCGCGCAGAGCTATTGGCAGGCCTTGCAATCCGTTTGGCTGCTGCACATGATCTTTCACGCCACTATGGACGGCAACGCCATGGGCCGCCTGGACCAGTATGTGTGGCCCTATCTCCAGGCCGACCTGGAGGAAGGGCGCATCGACCTGCTGCAGGCCGCTGAGCTGACCGACTGCTTCTGTCTCAAGTTCAACGAGCGCGCCAAGACCACCGAGGAGCAGCGGCCCGAGGCGCGGCAGGAGGAAGAGCTCAGTTTCGGCACGCGTACCCGCCACCATACTTCCTCCCAGTTGGGCACCAAGCGCGACAGGCTCGACGCTACCAACCACTGGCTGCAGAACATCGTGGTCGGCGGGCTGACCCCCGAGGGCGAGGACGGCACCAACCCGCTAACCTTCCTCATCCTGGAGAGCTACCGCCGTAACAAGATGACCAACCCCCTGACCACGCTGCGCCTGCACCACGACTCACCCGAGGCCTTGGTGCGCTATGCCTGCGAGGTGCTCAAGGACGGCGGCGGGATGCCCGCCCTCTTTAATGACGAGCAACTGGTCCCCGCCCTGGAGCGCCTGGGCATCCCCACGCCCGACGCGCGCGATTACACCAACGATGGCTGCTGGGAGGTGATCATCCCCGGGCGCACCGATTTCCGCTTTCAGCGCCTGAGCATGATGCTCTGCTTGGAGTGGGCGCTGAACCGGGGCGTCTCCCGCCGCGACGGCTCGTTCGCCGGGCTCGATACGGGCGACCCGCGCGCTTTTGCCACCTGGGATCAACTCTGGCAAGCTATGCTCGCGCAGATGGATGCCATGGTCGGCCACCTGGTGCAGCACGTGGAGACTCGCGACGACCGCTACACCATCGCCCCCGTCCCCCTGCTCAGCGCGCTCATCGAGGGCTGCATCGCCCAACGGCGCGACATGACCGCCGGCGGCGCCCGCTATCGCACCTTTGGCATGCTGGCCGAGAGCGCGGGGCACACCATCGACTCGCTGACCGCCATCAAAAAGGTGGTCTTCCAGGATCGCCAGGCCACCATGGCCGAGCTTTGTGACGCGTTGGACGCCAACTTCAAGGGGTATGCCCCCTTGCGCAACAAGCTGATGGCCGCCCCGAAATACGGCAACGACGATCCCGAGGCCGATGCGGTGGGCCAGGCCATGATCGACGCCTATACCGAGATCGTGGCTCGCCACGCCACAGCTCACCAGGACAAGGTGCGCTTCCCCTGCGGCGTAGGCACCTTCTCTTGGTACATCGGCATCGGCGAGGGGCTGGGGCCATCCCCCGACGGGCGGCTCTCCGGCGAGCCGGTTTCATCCAACTTTTCGCCTGCCTTGGGGCGCGACCGCAACGGCATCCCGGGGGCCATCCTCTCCTATGCCTCCATGCACCACAGCAACCTGCCCGCGGGCGGCCCGCTGGACCTGCGCATCAACCGCCACCTGGTGCAAGGAGAAGAGGGCACGGAGCGCATGGCCGGCCTGCTGCGCAGCTTTGTGGAGAGCGGCGGCAACATGATGACCCTCACCGTGGTGGACACGGAGGAGTTGCGCGCCGCGCAGCGCGAGCCGGAGAGCTATCGCTCCTTGCGCGTGCGCATGGGTGGCTGGTGCGCCTACTTTACGATGCTCAGCCGCGAGCAGCAGGACCATCACATTCGCCGCCAGGAGGGACGCCATTGAGCCTCCTCGAACAAGTGCGAGAAGCACAAGCCATTGTCGGCCAGGTATTCGACCTGGATACCTTTGCCATCCACGACGGCCCCGGCATCCGCCTGACCGTCTACCTGAAGGGCTGCCCCCTCTCCTGCGCCTGGTGCCACAGCCCGGAATCGCAGAGCCCCGAGAGGCAGTTGGTCATCGTGCGCGACCGCTGCGCCTATTGCGGCGCTTGCGTCGACGCCTGCCCGCAGGGCGGGCACCACGTCGTCGAGGGTGTGCACACCATCAACCGCACCCTCTGCCGCGCCTGCGGTCAGTGTGTAGATGCCTGTCCGCAAGGAGCGCTCTCCATCAAAGGCTACACCATCACCGCTGGCGAGGTGATCGAGCGGGCCATCCGCATGAAGCCTTTCTTCCACTACTCGGGCGGCGGCGTAACCCTCACCGGCGGCGAGGTGACCCTGCAAGCCGACTTTGCCGAGGCGGTGTTGCGCGGCTGCAAGGCCGAGGGGATCCACACGGCCATGGAGACGAGCGGCGCCTGCACCTGGGCCACCCTGGAGCGCCTCTTGGCCCACACCGACCTGCTGCTCTATGACATCAAACTGATGGACGACGCTGCGCACCGGCGCTGGGTCAGCGCGTCGAACCGCACCATTTTGGAGAACGCCCGTCGCCTGGCCGGTTACAACGTGCAGGTGCGCGTGCCCCTGATCCCCGATATCACCGACACCGAGGAGAACCTGCGCGCCATCTATGCCTTTATGGCCGAGGTGGGCCTACGGCGCGTAGCGATCCTGCCGTATAACGAGGCTACCGCGGCCAAGTACGAGTGGCTGGACCTCCCCTTTGCTGTGCCGGGCGCGCGGCAATCCCCTGAGCAGTTGGCTCATCTGCTCTCCCTGGGGGAGCAGATGGGCTTGGAAGTGTCCTTGGGCTGAAGTAGCCCAAGGCTGAGGCAGCCCCTGGGCCAATAAGCCCTTACGCCAAAGGAGCAGGGAATGAAGATCACCGACGTCAAACCGTATCCTGTGTGGGTGGCTGGCAAGAACCAGCTCCTGGTCAAGGTAGAGACCGACGAGGGGCTCTACGGCTGGGGCGAGAGCGGCCTCTCCACCCGCGACCTGGCCGTCGCAGGCGCGGTCAAGCACTACCGCGAGTGGCTGATCGGCCGCGACCCCATGCGCATCGGCGCACTGTGGCAAGAGATGTACCGCAGCCAGTATTTCGAGGGAGGGCGCGCCCTCGCAGGGGCCATCTCGGCCATCGACCTGGCCCTCTACGACATAAAGGGCAAAGCCCTTAACGTGCCCGTGTACCAGCTTCTCGGCGGAAAGCATCGCGATTACGTGCCTTGCTTCATCACCATCTTTGGCCCCACTGGCCCCGAGTTCGTCGAGCGCCTACAAGAGGTCATCGCCAATGGCTGGAACGTCATCCGCACCGGCGTGGGCGTGCCCAAGTATGACGATCCCAACCTCTTTGAGCCGCGCGAGTCGATCGGCCTGGTGGCCAAGTGGTTCATCAAGGCACGCGAACAAGTGGGGCTCGACCCCGTCCTGGGGATCGATTATCACCATCGCCTCTCGGTGGCCGAGACGGCATCCTTCTGCCAGCGTATGCCCTCCGGCACGCTCGATTTCATCGAGGAGCCGATCCGCGACGAATGCCCCGAGGCCTATGAGGCGCTGCGCAAGATGGTTGACGTGCCCTTTGCCATCGGCGAAGAGTTCTCCAGCAAGTGGGCGTTTCTGCCCTACATCGAGCGCGGCATCACCAACCTGGCGCGCGTCGACATCTGCAACGTGGGCGGCCTTACCGAATCGATGAAGGTGGCGGGATGGTGCGAGGCGCATTACATCGACCTCATGCCACACAACCCCTTGGGGCCCATCTGCGCCGCCGCCGCGATTCACCTGGCTGCCGCAGTGCCCAACTTTGCCTGGCTGGAGGTTTTCGTCGGCCGCGAGGGGCAGAACGTCATGACCGACCCCGACCTCTTCCCCGTACAGCCGGTGCTCGAGGGCAACCACTTCCCTGTGCCCACCACACCGGGGTTGGGCGTCGAGGTCAACGAAAAGCTCGCCGCCGAGCGGCCTTTCCGCTTTGCCGAGTTCCCGCACCTGCACCGCCGCGACGGCTCGCACACCAACTGGTAAGAAGGACTCGCCCCCGTGACTCGATCCTGAGAGATTCGCGCTAGGCGAGAGAAGCGAGCCGGAGGTTCGCCGTACAGAAGCCATTGTACCGCGAGCCTCCGGCTTGCGAGGCCCGGCGATCCGGGAGGTCCACCGTACGCAGCGTCCCGTGCCGCAAGCCTCCGGCCTCTGCGAACCGACACAGGCCAGGGACTCTGGCTGCATGCG
>CAYQDH010000456.1:0-4690 GCA_964416075.1 uncultured Anaerolineales bacterium
GGGCGTGGATATCGTGGAAGAGGCCATCGCGAAATACCCGGCGCATGGCAACGTGCCGCGCATCGATCCAAACCAGGAGTACGTGTACTATAGCGCCAAGCGTAAGCGGGCGCGCTGGGCAAACGGGTAGATAGCCGAGAAAACTTGTCACAAATGCCTGACGAGCGGTGTTATTCAAGTGATGAGCACTCTGATAAAAGTCGCCGAGCTGCCACGCGAGCGGATGAGATGAGCAGTGAGGCCATCATGCTGCAGCATAGCCGCGAAGGACACCAAGACGCCTTCGCGGCGCTCTTTCGTGAGCACTATGCGCGGGTCGTCGGCGTGCTGCGTCCCTTGGTGGGCGACGAGGCCGATGACCTGGCGCAAGAGGTTTTTATGCGGCTTTACCGCAACCCGCCGCAGGCGGCCGATACCGATCTCGGAGCCTGGCTCTATCGGGTGGCCACGAACCTGGGATACAACGCCCTGCGTGGCCGCAAGCGCTGGACCAGCTACCTGGAGCGAGCCGCGCGCCTCATCGGGGGCGCCGACTGGCGTGAGCCCGAGCCGGATCCCGAGGCGCAGGCCATCCGCGCCGATGAATCGCTGCGCGTGCGCCGCGCCCTGGCGCAACTCAACAAGCAGCAAGCCAGCATCCTGGTCTTGCGCTACAACGGCTTGAGCTACCGCGAGATCGCGGCCGCGATCGATGTGGCGCCCACATCAGTGGGGACGTTGCTGGCCCGGGCTGAGGCGTCGTTCGCGTGTGCTTTCCGCCGCACCGAGGAGCCCCAACGGCGGGCAGGGGAGGATTGATGACCTGTATCGACCATGGCCTTTTGCGCGCCTATCTCGACGGCGAATTGGCGGCGAGCGGGCGAGCTGAGGTCGCGCGGCACCTGGAAACATGTCGCGTCTGCCGTGGGCGCCTGGCCCAACTCGATAGCGTCGCGGCCTTGGCGGGCAGCCGCCTGAGGTCGACGGTGCAAACCCCTCCCGCGCTGGTGGAAGAGCGCTTGGCCCAGTTCTCGCGTCGCGCCCAAGCATCCCCGTTATCCGGGAAGGAGCTACCCATGAGCCGCGGGATCACCGGTGCGGATGAAAATAAAGCAGCGGCGCCGCATAGAGACCGGAGCGGGCAAGATGCCCGCGGTACATTTTGGAAGGAGCAGTCCATGAAGCAGCGTGCAAACCGTGTCTGGCGGCCCATCGTGGCCGGTGTGATGATCGTGGCCCTGTTGGTGGCCGTGTTCAGCTTTGGGCCCAGCCGGGCCTTGGCCGACAGGTTCCTCTCCATCTTTCGCGTGCACAAGTTCGCCGCCATCCAGGTGAACCCCGATGAAGCCCAGATCGAGTCTCTGGCCGCCAGCCTGGAGGATAATCTCTTCGCCAGCGAGCCGGAGGTGATCGCCGATGCCCCCGTGGTAGAGGCGGCGACGATCGAGGAGGCGCGCGACCTGGCGGGCTTTGATGCCCGCATGCCCACCTATCTCCCTGGCTCGGAACCAGTCAGGTTCGAGGTCAAAGGGAACACCCAGGTGGCCTTCCGCGTGGCGCGCCAAGGGCTGCAGCTGCTCCTCGAGGCAGCGGGGATGGACCCCGGCC
Source organism: uncultured Anaerolineales bacterium (assembly GCA_964416075.1). GTDB lineage: Bacteria > Chloroflexota > Anaerolineae > UBA1429 > UBA1429 > CAYQDH01. The sequence continues at coordinate 1,588 of CAYQDH010000456.1, forward strand.
AGGTACCCGCCGATCTGCAAGATGGCCTCGTGCAATGCACCGCGCCATCGAGCGTGTATATCGTAAAGGGGCCGCTCAGCGTTGTCCAGGTGAACGATCTCAGCATCGAGTATCCCGATGGCCTCGATCCCCGGCTCATCGGTGAGGCGGGCCTGCGCATCCTGGGCGTTCCGGCCCAAGAGGCGCAGAGCATCAGCGAGCGCATCGATTGGACCAGCACCCTGCTCCTGCCGGTGCCCACCGATATCGCCGAGGTCCGTCAGGTCACCATCGACTACGCGGATGCCGTGGTGCTCATGCCGCGCCAGGTTGAGGGCGCGCCGCAGCAAGGCGAGCACCCCGATGGTGCCGTGCTCTTGATGGAGAAGAACAACATCATCTACGTGGTCTCGGGCTCGAGCTCCTTCGAAGAACTGGTGCGCGTCGCCGAGTCCATGTTCTGATCCCCCCAGAAGCTCACCAGGCCGCCAGGGCGCTCTCTGCAACGCCCCGGAAGAGCGGGCCGCGGTTCGCAGCGAACCGAGGAGCCCTGCGGTCCGAAAACCGATTGATCCCCCGCCAACCCGGGCGCACCCCGCGCCCGGGTTGCTATTGTCCCCGTTCGTAGTGGCGCCGTCAGGCGCTCCCCCCGCTCCCCCCGCCCCGCGCTCGGGTTGCTATCGTCCCCGCTCGTAGTGGCGCCGTCAGGCGCTCCCTCGGCGCCCCATATGCGTCGCGGAACCTTTTGGCCTACAATAGCATATACACTAGTGTCAGGGTGAGCCGCCCGTCGCCGGGCGAGCCAGCGGGCCTCTGGCGTATCCGTGTAGCACACATAGGGCTTGGTCAGCGCCTCGGGACAGAAGACCCGCCTGACGGCGGTACTACGAACGGGCGACGCCAACGCGTTATGCAATAGATCAACAGGGAGGGCTTGGAGCGAAGGCATGAGCTCATTACCAGCAAGTGGCCCGGCCATCGAGACCGCCGCGCTGCGCAAAGAGTATGGCCCCAAGGTGGCCGTCGATTCGCTCACCCTGCGCGTCGGGCGCGGCGAGATCTTTGGGTTCCTGGGGCCGAACGGCGCGGGCAAGACCACCTCCATCAAGATGCTCCTGGGCTTGGCCAAGCCCACCTCGGGGGAGGGCCAGCTCCTGGGGCTGCCCATCAGCGACCCGCGCTCGCGCCAGCGCGTGGGGTTCCTGCCGGAGCATTTTCGCTTTCACGAGTGGCTGCGCGCCGACGAGTTCCTCGATCTGCACGGCAAGCTGTGCCACCTCTCGCCCGCCGTGCGTGCCCAGCGCATCCCCGAGTTGCTCGATCTGGTGGGCCTCACCGAGGCCGCCGCGCGGCGCCTGAGCACCTATTCCAAGGGCATGCTGCAGCGCATCGGGCTGGCCCAGGCGCTGATCAACGACCCCGAGCTGCTCTTCTTGGACGAGCCCACCTCCGGCCTCGACCCCTTGGGGCGGCGCATGGTGCGCGACATCATCCACCGGCAGCATGCGCGCGGCACGACCGTCTTCCTGAACTCGCACCTCCTCAGCGAGGTCGAAGTCACCTGCACGCGGGTCGCCTTTGTCACGGCCGGACGCGTGCGGCAGGTGTCGGACCTGCGCGCCCAGCAGGATGGCCTGGTGGAGGTCGAGCTGCGCCTCGGCCACGTCGATGACGAGCTGGTGCGTGGGCTGGGCGTTTGGAGCAAGCAGGTGGATATCGACCTGGCCACGAACACCCTCAAGCTGCGCGTCGTCAACGAGTCGGTACTGCCCGAGATCGCGCGCTGGATCGTCGGCCGCGGCGTCGACCTGTACAGCCTGGCCCCGCGCAGCGTATCGCTGGAGGATCTCTTTTTCAGCATCGTGGGAAGTGAGCAGACATGCGAGACATCCTGAATTTCGCCGAGCTGACCTTGCGCGAGGCGCGCCGCCGCAAGATCGTCTGGGCGGCGGCAGGCCTCGGGCTCGCCTTTGTGGCCCTCTACGGCGTGGGATTTTACTTTATCCATCGCGACATGATGGGCTACAGCAGCAGCGCCGATCTCGTTTACGATTCGGGATTCAACTTTGTAACCATGGCGGGGCTGTATGCGGTGAGCTTTATGGGCGTGATGCTGGCCGTGCTCGTGTCGGTGGGCGCCGTCTCGGGCGAGGTGTCCTCGCACACCATCCAGGCGCTGGCCGTCAAGCCGTACCACCGCAGTGCCATCATCCTGGGCAAATGGCTTGGTCTGGCCCTGATGCTGGCCTCTTACATCGCCCTGCTCGGCGCCGGGGTGATGGCCGTGACCTGGGCCATCTCCGGGTATCTGCCTCCCAGCCGGGTCGCGGGCCTGCTCTTGATCGCCCTGCAGGCCGTGGTCATGCTCTCGATCAGCATCGTGGGCGGCACGCGCTTGTCCACCGTGGCGAACGGCGTGGTCGCCTTTATGCTCTATGGCCTGGCCTTTGTGGGGGGGTGGATCGAGCAATTCGGGGCGCTCACCCACAACAATACGGCGGTCAATATCGGGATCCTCAGCAGCCTGCTGGTGCCCAGCGAAGCCATGTGGAAGATGGCTTCCTCTCGCATGCAGACCCCCATGACCCGCATGATGGACATAGGGCCCTTTACCCTGTTCGTCACCCCCAGCCCGGCCATGCTCATCTATGCCCTCGTCTATGTGGCCGCGGCGGTGGCGCTGGCGGTGTATCTCTTTGAGCATTGCGACCTGTAAGCGACGGTTGTGCCCGGCCTGATTCGGCGATCGGGCGCCGTGGCGCAGGACGTCCGGCCATGACTACGCAACCGCATCGCATGAAATGGGCTTGCGGAACGCTGCTCACACAAGCCCCATGCTCATGGGGCGCCGTTAGGTAGCAGGGCGATCTTTATCGCCCTGCGAGCCGCCACACACAGTCGCTACAAGGTTAGCAGCCAACCCAGAGCTTTGTCATTGTCGCGGTTATGTCATGTTGAGCGCAGCGAAACATCCCCGTTGACTATGGCGGAGACCCTTCGTTTGCACTCAGGGTGACAGCGTAAACGACTTTGCCAAAGCCATGGCAGCCAACCCGTTCAAGTTTCGGCCTGGCCGTAATATGTTCCGTAATGCTGGCGTGTTATGATGATGTCAACAGGTTCA
>CAYQDH010000457.1:0-4682 GCA_964416075.1 uncultured Anaerolineales bacterium
TATTGGGTACCGTCAAGGGTGACCTGCACGACATCGGCAAGAACCTGGTTGCGATTATGATCGAGGGAGCGGGGTTCGAGATCATCGACCTCGGTGTGGATGTGAGCCCTGAGAATTTCGTCAAAACAGCACAGGAAAAAGGCGCGGATGTGATCGGCCTGTCCGCTCTGCTCACGACCACCATGCCAAGCATGAAGACCACCATCGAAGCCCTACAAGAAGCGGGCCTCAAGGGCAAGGTCAAAGTGATCATCGGTGGTGCGCCTGTCACGCAAAAATACGCTGACGAGATCGGCGCCGATGGCTATGGGCGCGACGCTGCGGCGGCCGCCAACCTGGTCAAGAAGTTGCTCAACGTCTGAGGACACCCAAGATAAATCAAAGGGGGCGCCAAGGCGCCCCCTTTGCTGTTAAGTCGGCAGCCAGCCAAGCCTCCCGAGAGATGGCTCCTTACACTGTGCAACCAATATAGCTCAAAAGTTCTAATGTGGTATAATAAGACAAGTTTTCCTGAGTGGAGGATCTATGCCGGAGCGCGTACTCTCTTCGGCTATGCGGCCAGAAGAAGTCCCTGTGGAACAGAGCCTGCGCCCACGCAATCTAGCAGAGTATATCGGCCAAGAACGTGTAGTCGATAACCTGCAGGTTCTGCTCCAAGCTGCTCAAGTGCGCGCTGAGCCGTTGGATCACGTCCTGCTTTACGGCCCCCCGGGATTGGGCAAGACGACATTGGCTAATGTGATCGCCGCCGAGATGGGTGTGAGTATCAAGATCACCTCCGGTCCGGTCATCGAGCGCCCCGGCGATCTAGCGGCCATCTTGACCAATCTCCGTCAGGGCGACATCCTCTTTATCGATGAGGTGCACCGGCTAAGTCGAGTGGTCGAGGAAGTGCTGTACCCGGCCATGGAAGACTATGCACTGGACATTGTCATTGGCAAAGGGCCAGCAGCTCGCATTATCCGCCTAAACCTACCGCGATTCACTCTCATCGGCGCCACGACCCGTATTGCACTGATGACTTCGCCACTGCGCGACCGGTTCGGCGTGGTGTACAGGTTGGACTTTTACAGCCCAGAGGCCATGAGGGCCATCGTCCATCGATCGGCAGCCATCCTACAGATCCCTATCGAGCCAGGCGGCGTCGAGGAAATCGCCTCCCGGGCTCGCGGTACCCCACGCGTAGCCAACCGCCTGCTCAAGCGCGTGCGAGACTATGCCCAAGTGCGTGGGAGCGGCATCATCGATATTGAAATCGCTCGCCAGGCCTTGGATTTGCTCGAAATCGATATCCTGGGCCTCGATAGCTCCGATCGGCGCGTACTCCTGACTCTGATCGACAAATTCGACGGTGGCCCAGTGGGTCTGGATACGTTGTCGGCAGCCCTCAATGAAGATGCCGACACCATCATGGATGTCTACGAGCCTTATCTGATCCAACTTGGCTTCCTCGAGCGGACGCCCAGGGGACGCGTCGCTACCCGACACGCCTACGAACACCTGGGGCGCCACGACAACCGTAACCAAGAACCACAGGTGTCTCTGTTTTAATGGCAGCACTCGATCTCTTGCTTCATATTTGCTGTGCGCCGTGTGCCACGTTCACGGTTCAGCACCTTCTGGATCGCGATATCCAGGTCACCGGCTATTGGTTCAACCCCAACATCCAGCCCTACGACGAGCACCAAAAGAGGCGAGAGAACCTGGCTCGGTATGCATCGCAGATCAGGTTGCCCGTTATCTGGGAACAAAAGTACTGGCTCGTCGACTTTATGCGAGCCATCGCTGGACACGAGAGATTTCGTGAGCGCTGCCGGCACTGCTACGAACTGCGCTTGGGCCAGACGGTGACGGTCGCCGCCTCGCGCGGATTCGAAGCAGTCAGCACCACGCTGCTCATCAGTCCCTATCAGGACCAAGAGACGATTCGAGAGATCGGAACAGAGCTAGCGACCCGGCAGGGCCTGCTGTTCTACACCACGAACCTGCGCCAGGGTTACGGTACCAGTCGAGCTATGGCCAGAGAGGCGAGCCTCTATATGCAGCGCTATTGCGGTTGCATCTTGAGCGAATGGGAAACTCGGGATCGTGAGGCATCAACCCTCTCCGGAAAGCTTATCCACGGGAAAAGGTAGGTTGACTATGTCCGGCCTCCAGGAATTGGGGCGCATCTTGCTCATGTTGGGAGGCATCATCGCTCTAGTGGGATTCTTTTTGTTTTTGGGCGGCAAGATCCCTTTCCTAGGGCGTCTTCCTGGCGACATCCACATCCAACGCGAAAATGTATCGTGCGTTTTTCCCTTGGCGACATCCCTTCTGCTGAGCATCATCCTGACCGTGCTACTCAACCTCCTGCTCCGCATCCTTCGCAAATAGTTGCTGAGAAACGAACCCATGCTAACCTCCGAGTTTGACTATGATCTCCCACCAGAGTTGATCGCCCAGACTCCTGTAGAGCCTCGCGACGCTTCGCGCCTTTTGGTCCTGGACCGTTCCAAGGATGCGCCGGAGCATCGCTGTTTTCGAGACATCCTCGACTACCTACGGCCCGGCGATCTACTGGTCGCTAACGAGACCCGCGTTATCCCCGCGCGTCTGTATGCAACAAAGGTGCCATCCGGTGGTCGCGTGGAATTGCTGCTTCTAGCCAGGCGCGGTCCTTGCACATGGGAGACGCTCGTCAAGGGCCGCAAGGTGTCTGCGGCCCAAAAACTATGCCTGGGGGATGGGTCTGGTGGCCGCCCTCTGGAGGCTATCGTGGAGGGGTATACCGAGGGAGGGGGCCGCCTGGTCACCTTCGATGAACCCATCGAGGCCCATTGGCAACGCCTGGGAGTTGTGCCTCTTCCCCCGTACATTCATGAACCGCTGGCCCAGGCCGAACGCTATCAGACGGTCTATGCGCGGATCGAGGGATCCGCGGCAGCACCCACGGCAGGACTGCACTTTACCCCAGAACTCATTCAACAAACCCTGGAGCGAGACGTGGAGTGGGCTACGGTTCTGCTACACATCGGATTGGACACCTTCCGGCCAGTGAGCGAGGAACGCGTTCAAGATCACGCGATGCATAGCGAATACTGTTCCCTGACCGCAGAAGCGGCTCAACGCATCAATGACGCCAAACGACACGGGCGACGTGTGATAGCGGTCGGCACCACCTCGGTACGCGTCCTGGAGACGGCCGCTCAGGGCTTAGCTAGTGGCGTGCAGCCCTGGGACGGCCCCAGCCGCCTGTTTATCTACCCCGGCTACAACTTCCGCGTGGTAGATTCACTCATCACCAACTTTCACTTGCCTCGCTCTTCACTGCTGATGCTCGTCTCCGCCTTTGCGGGGCTCGATCGCATCCGACGTGCCTATGCTGAAGCCGTCCACCTACGTTACCGCTTTTACAGCTTTGGAGATGCCATGTTCCTGCTCTAGGGCGCATCGCCAGCCTGGCCATCGTCAAGCCAGGCCCCACGTCAAGCCCGAGCGAGGGCCGGGGCAAGACTAGAAGAGTTGACAGCCCATCGGCTGCGTCCTATGATATCGCCCACTAATCTCAGGGTGAGCTCACCAGCGCGCACAGGTGCGTTCCGGTATTCTGCCCCGGAGGTTGGTGCCAATTCGTATTGTCACACTCGAGGGATGCGGATCACTATGGGCACACTCACAGATTGGTTACGTAACGTCACCAAGGGATTTATCGGGCCCGTGGCCCGTTTCCTGGGCCGGCTGGGGCTATCCCCCAATGGACTGACGATCCTCGGTTGCTTGCTCAACATCGCAGTGGGTGTGGTCATCGCCACCGGCAGGCTACAGTTGGGCGGCTTTTTACTGATTGTGGCGTCCGCTTGTGACGCCATCGACGGCACATTGGCCCGCCAGATGGGGCAGGCCACCAAGTTCGGAGCGTTCCTGGATTCAGTGCTGGACCGTGTTTCCGAGTCAGCTATACTGGTGGGCATCGCGTGGTGGTACATGGGCCAACCAGGTCGTGTCGAAGAGATGCTTGCTTATATCACTATTGTCGGGTCGTTATTGGTCAGCTACACGAGAGCGCGGGCCGAAGGGATCTCTGTAGAGTGCAAGGGTGGCCTCTTCACAAGGGTCGAGCGAGCCATTGTCCTCATTGCCGCTCTAATACTGAGATTGACACCTTGGGCGCTCGGCCTACTGGCCGTCGGTACGCTCGCCACCACGGTATGGCGCATTGTGCACGTCTATCGGGCCAGCAAGGGCGTGCTCCTCGCCTAGACTGGTTATCCTGCCATTAGGAGGGACTCCGCAGGCGGGGCGGCCACAGATCAAATCTTGTCCCTGTAGGATGGAGGATCCGTCATGTCACAACGTGTGCAGGGCAAAGTGGCGGTCGTCACAGCATCGACTTCAAGACTCCCTGGCCTATTTGGTGGAGGCAACGCTACGCGAACATGGCAAGTGGTAAGGAGCACCCAGTGAAAATCTATGTGATGACCGACATGGAAGGCGTCGCAGGGGTATTGGACCACGACAACTGGTGCCAACCCGCCGAGCGAGGATACCCGGGCCGCTACTATGACCTGGGGCGAGAGTTCCTGACAGAAGAAGTGAACGCCGCCATCGATGGCTTTTTTGCCGGCGGTGCGGACGAGGTGATTGTTTCGGATGGGCACGGGGCAGGAGGCATCAATCCTAACCTGCTCGATGAGCGTGCT
>CAYQDH010000458.1:0-4648 GCA_964416075.1 uncultured Anaerolineales bacterium
GGCCGTGGGGCTGAGCGAAAATGACAGGTGTCGGCTTTGGTCAACGGAGATGCTTCACTTCGTTTAGCATGACATAACCGCGACCATGATAAAGCCCTGGGGTCTCTTAGCGGGGGATGCAACTGGGTGGAGTGCTTGGTAGGCTGAGATAGGCAGAGCCCTGGAATTGGAATACGCCGTCTGGGAGCCCAGGCGGCGTACTTGATTCGGGTTGCACAGGCCAGGGCCTGTCGCCTCGCGTTACAGCGCCTCGATGATCGCATCCGCCATCTCTTGCGTCCCCACGGCCGATGGATCGTAGCGGTCCGCCTTCAAGTCGTAGGTCACACGTTTCCCTTCGGCGATGACGCGCAGCACGGCGCTCTCCACGCGCTCCGCGGCGGCGTGCTCGCCCAGGTAGTGCAGCATCATCACGCCCGAACGGATCGTGGCGCTGGGGTTAACCTTGTTCTGCCCCGTGTATTTGGGCGCCGAGCCATGCACCGGCTCGAACAGGGCGATGCCATCGCCCATGTTGGCGCCCGGGGCCACGCCCAGCCCCCCCACCAGGCCGGAGCACAGGTCGCTCACGATATCGCCAAAGAGGTTGGGCAGTACCAGGACGTCGTACTCGTGGGGCCGTTGCACGAGCTGCATACATAGGTTGTCCACGATGCGGTCGTTGTAGGCGATGCCCGGGTACTGCGCGGCCACCTTGGCCACCGTGTTCAGGAATAGCCCATCCGTGAGCTTTAATATGTTTCCCTTGTGCACCGCCGTCACCTGTTTGCGCCCGTTGGCGACCGCATAGTCAAAGGCAAAGCGCGCGATGCGCTCGCTGGCCCGCCGGGTGATGATACGAATGGCCTCCGCAGCCTCCCCCGGGATGACGTCGTGCTCGATCCCCGCGTAGAGGCATTCGGTGTTCTCGCGCACCACCACCAGGTCCACGTTTTCATAGCGCGAGGCCACCCCCTGCAGGGTGCGCGCGGGCCGCAGGTTGGCGTAGAGGTCCAGCGCCTTGCGCAACGCCACATTCACGCTGCGGAACCCCTTGGCCACGGGCGTGGTGATGGGCCCCTTGATCCCCACCTTGTTGCGGCGGATCGACTCGATGACATGCTCGGGCAGGGGCGTGCCGTACTTTTCGATCATCGCCTGGCCGGCCTCGTGCACTTCCCATTCGATGGCCACCCCCGACGCCTCGATGACGCGCCGCATGGCCTGGGCCACTTCCGGCCCAATCCCATCTCCCGGTATCAACGTAACGGTATACGACATAACGATTGCTCCTTCCATGAGGGAGAGGGAGGAATCACGGAGGGCACGGAGGTTTTCACGGAGACCACCGAGAAGAAAGGGAGGGAAGAGAGTTTTACTTTTGTTCTCCCCAACCTTTTTTCTCCTTTTCCTCTCCGTGGTCTCTGTGAGATCTCTGTGTCCTCCGTGATTCCTCTTTTTCCCCTCTTTCTTCTATGAACGCGATTTGATCAGGTTCAGCAGGCCGCCGGCCAACAGGACGTCGACCTGGCGCTCTGACAGCACCAGCGTGGTCAGCGCGTCAAATCCCTGCGTTACATTGGTGACCACGATGGGCCGCCCCTGGCGCAGCGCAGCATGCACATCCGCGATGCGCAGCACGTCGCCCTGCCGAAAGCGGCCGTAATCGGCGCGATCGGCGAAGGTGAGCGGCAAGATCCCCACATTGAGCAGGTTGGCCAGGTGGATGCGCGCAAAGCTCTTGGCCAACACCGCCTGGACGCCCAGGTACATGGGCACCAGCGCCGCATGCTCCCGGCTCGAGCCCTGCCCATAGTTCTCCCCGGCCACGATCAGCCCGCCCTGGGCACGGTCGCCCTGGGCGGCGCGGGCGCGCGCGGGGAAGGTTGGGTCGACCCGCGTAAAGACGTGCTCGCTCAGGGCGGGCACGTTGGAGCGCAGAGGCAGAATGTCCGCCCCCGCCGGCATAATATGGTCAGTGGTGATGTTATCTCCCACCACCAGCAGCACTGGCCCCTCGATCGTCTCCCGCACAGGTCCGCGCGTGGGCAAGGGCTTGATATTGGGCCCGCGCACGATCTCCACGCTCGCGCCATCCTCGGGCGGCGCGATGATCATGTTGTCGCTGGTCTGGTAGCGCTCCGGCATGGTGATGGCTGGCGGCTGGCCGAGCACGCGCGGGTCGGTGATGGCGCCCGCCAACGCCGCCGCGGCGCACACTTCGGAACTGGCCAGGTAGACGCGGGCGTCGGCGGTGCCGCTGCGCCCCTCAAAGTTGCGATTGAACGAGCGCACGGAGATCGCCCCGCTGGCAGGGGCCTGGCCCATGCCGATGCAAGGGCCGCACCCGGCGTCCAGGATGCGCGCTCCGGCCGAGACCAGGTCAGCCAGTGCACCGCTGCGGGCGATCATGCTCAGGGTCTGCTTGCTGCCCGGCGTGACCGTCAGCGATACGTTGGGATGCACCGTTTTGCCCTTGAGCATCGCGGCGATGGTCTCCAGGTCCATGAGCGAAGAGTTGGTGCAGCTGCCCACGCACACCTGGTTGACGGGCGTGCCCACCACCTCGCGCACGGGCACGACGCGGTCCGGGCTGTGAGGGGTGGCGATCAGCGGCTCAAGCTGAGCCAGGTCGATCTCCACTACTTGGTCATACGTGGCGTCCGGGTCGGCAGCGAGGGGCGCCCATTTGTCTTCGCGGCCCTGCGCCGCCAGGTAGCGCCGGGTGACCTCGTCGCTGGGGAAGATCGAGCTCGTGGCGCCCAGCTCAGCGCCCATGTTGGTGATGCTGGCCCGCTGTGGCACGCTGAGCGTGGCCACGCCGGGGCCGCCGTATTCGAGCACCTGGCCCACGCCGCCCTTGACCGTCAGCCGGCGCAGCAGCTCCAGGATGACGTCCTTGGCTGCCACCCAGGGCGGCAGTGCGCCCGTGAGCCACACCAGGATCACCCGCGGCATGGGCACATAGAAAGGCGCGCCCGCCATGGCCACGGCCACATCCAGCCCCCCTGCACCCAGCGCCAGCATCCCGATGCCGCCGCACGTCGGCGTGTGGCTATCGGCGCCCACCAGCGTCTTGCCCGGGACAGAGAATCTTTCCAGGTGCACCTGGTGGCATATGCCGTTGCCGGGGCGCGAAAAGTACAGCCCGTAGCGCGCCGCCACCGTCTGCAGATAGCGATGATCGTCGGCATTGCGAAAGTCGGTCTGGAGCATGTTGTGGTCCACATAGCTGACCGAAAGCTCCGTCTTGACCCGCGGCAGGCCGAGCGCCTCAAACTGCAGATAGGTCATGGTTCCCGTGGCATCCTGCGTCAGCGTCTGATCGATGCGCAAGCCGATCTCCTGGCCCGGGATCATCTCCCCGGAGACCAGGTGCGCGCGGATGATCTTGCGCGTAAGGTTCTCTCCCATATCCACCCTCCTGAAAGCTCTAACAGCGACCCGCGCCGTCTATAGCGCGCCCCTGTCTGGCATACACAGACCACGCGGTATGGAAACCGCGCCCACTGAAGATGCAACAGCGACCCGCGCTGCTGGATCGACACAATAAAGAGCGAGGAGGGCATCCTCGCTCCAGCGACCCAATTATGCGTGCACCTGTCCCAAGAAGCAAATCCGCACTAGCGACCAGGCGTCCTTCGTGCCTTTGGCCGACTCCTCAACCTTCTAGCGTGCGTGGCGGGCTTGCGTCCACACACGGGTGGCCAGATCGCTAACCTGTGATTCCAGATCATTCAGACGCTGGCTATGCTTGCGGCCCCATGTAGCCAGGCTGAGGCTGATGCCCAAGCCGGCCGTTGTCACAAAGATGCCGATCCACACCCCCCAGAATACGCTGCTATTCGCGTTCTGCCCCGGCAGGTCCTGCGGCGGCAAGACTTGCCGGATCTTGTCGACCCAGCCTGGGAGCGCCTGCGGAGCTGTCAAGGGAGTATTGGCCCATTCGCTCAGCAATCCCCACGATGCCCAGCCGGGGGGCAGCGAGAGGGTGGCGATGATGAGGGCCGCCACCAAGGCAATGGCCGGTATCCACAAATCCCACTGCCAGAGGTGCCACTCTTCCTGGCGTGGCCTGCCCTCCAGGTCCACCGTAGCTCGTATCCGCTCGCCCAGGCCTTCTCCGGCGGCCACCAATGGATAGGTGTGCAGAGCATTCTCCACCAGGCGTAACTGGGCTGCATACGTGGAACAGGCGTGGCAGCTCGCCAGGTGGGCGCGCAGAGATGCGTAAAGGGGCAGTGCGGGCTCGCCATCGGCTATGTATTGGGGCAACTGTCTCTGCACCAAGCGACAAAGGTCCATATTACTCCTGTTCGGCGCGACGATCCGCGGGGCGGCGATCAGCGGCGCGACGGTCAGCGGCGCGGTCGTCCACGCCGCGGTCCTCCGCGCTGCGCAACCGCTTTGCCAGTGCCTCTCGAGCGCGGTTCAGATGCGCTTTGACGGTTCCCAGGGGAAGAGATAACAGCTCGGCAATCTGCTGATAGGATAGCTGCTCCTGGTAGAAAAGGGTGATCACCAACCGGTACTTGTCCGCCAAGCGATCGACGGCCGCCCAGATGGCCTGCCGCGTCTCCTCGTCCACGGTGGCCGAGAGCGGGTCCGGCTCGCCATTGTCCAGGTCTTGCAACGTACCTTCGCCGTCGACCAGGTGCAACTGGGCGCG
>CAYQDH010000459.1:0-4641 GCA_964416075.1 uncultured Anaerolineales bacterium
GATCGATGCGGATCGGCGGATCAAGGAATACCAGGACGAGATACGCCAACGCATCCTAGATATGTATGGCCTGGACCGCGTGCCCGACGAGATCGAGAACTACATCCAGGCTGCGGCCGCCGAACCAGCGATGGAGGAGAGTGCCATCTTTGATGCCGTCGTGGATATCGTGATCAGCGGCGACTATGACTATTACATCTATGACCTGGTTCCCCTGGGGCATGCTCTATATTACCTGAGCATGGCCAGTGTCTATGACCAGTGGATCGACAAGATCACCGCGTTACGGGCCGAGATGGAAGAGTATTCCCAGGTGGCCTCGGTGATGAAACGGAACAAAGAGACCGAAGAGGACGCCATCCTGCGCGAGCTACAATTCATCAAGGAGCGGATCAACAAATCGTCGGGCATCCTTACCGATCGACAGCGTACTGCCTTTTTCTTTGTGGTCATCCCGGAAGAGATGATCATCCTGGATACCGCCAAAGCCGCAGGCCTGTTTGCCAAGTACCAGGTGCCCCTATCTGGCTACATCGTCAACCGGGTCATTCCTGAAGGCTTGGCGAAGCAGACGATTCCCGATTACTTGCGACATCGCCTGGAGATGCAAAAGACCCATCTGTCGACCATTCAACGTGAGCTTGGCGAAGGGGTGCTGGCCTACGTCCCCGAGTTCGAGCGCGATATCACCGGCCTACCCATGATCGAAAAACTGGCCGAAACGATGTTTGGAGGCTGATACGATGATCGAAAAGAGTACTGCCCAGTTTCTGGCCGAGCGCCCCAGCCTCAAATACCTCTTCTTCGGTGGTAAGGGAGGCGTAGGCAAGACGGTGATGGCCGGCACAGCGGCGCTTTGGTTAGCAGAACAGGGGAAAAAGACCCTGCTTGCGTCCACGAACCCCGTGCACAGCCTGAGCAGCCTGCTGGGCCAGGACGTGTTTGGCCACCACACTCCTGTGCAGGGCGTGCCCAACCTCTACGCCTATGAGATCGACACGCGGGAGACCATCGACAAGTCCAAGCGTGAGATCAGGGAAAAGATCGAGTGGTTCCTCAGATACGCCGATATCAAGACCAAAGCGGATGAGTTCGTCGAATCGGCGACGATGAACCCGGCATTTGAGGAATCGGCGATGTTTGAGAACATGATCGATCTCATGTTCGATGACGAGTATGAGGCCTACGTTTTTGACACTGCACCCACGGCCAATGCTCGCCGGCTACTAGGGATGTCGGATGTGTACTCCATGTGGGTGAACAAGATGGTCCAGAGCCGGGAAGAGGCCGTGAGTCTGCGCGACTTGCTTTCCTATAGCAAAAAGAAGCAGCAGAAGGACCCTTTGATGGACTATCTGCTTAACCTGCGCGTGCGCATGGGGCGGGCCAAGGAGCTCTTGACTGCGCCGGACAAAACGAGCTTCTTCTTTGTCACACTGCCCGAGGCATTGCCTATCGCTGTGATTCGTCGTTTCATCCACTGGTTCGAGGAGTTTGGCATCCCGGTAGGTGGGGTGGTCGTGAACATGCTCATCGACCAGGACGTCGTGACCGACGATACGCCTGCCTTTGTTAAGAACCGAGTAGCCATGCAGCAGAGTTACATGGAGGAAATATGGCGCACCTTCCCCGACGTGCGTGCCCTAGTGCCGCTCTTCGATACCGAGGTGCAAGGGGTCAAGATGCTCAAGCGCACCGCAGAATACCTGTTTATCTAAAAGGGGCAACCGCCAGAATGCAGAGAGCCTCAAGAGTCACTATCTTGCGCGTTGCACCCTGGCAAAAGTGAGCCAGAGATGATGCAAATCGATTCGAATCTGCTGCTGTTGCTGATCGCTGCGCTGTACATCCTCGTGTTTGGGGGACTTTCGATCCTGCGCCGAGAAGGACTCTCGGCGCAGTTTGCTCTAGAGGCGTTAGGGCTCACCGGCGTGCTGGTAGGTGGAACGCGGTTGCTTGGTATTCCTCTCAGTCCCCTAGTCCTTCTCTTGCTGCTTTATGTGGTGACGATGCGATCGCGGTTGCTGGTAGATCTGGGCAACTCGTTCGCGCAGCGAAGCAAGTATGCAGCCGCATTCAGGACCTACGATCTGAGCCTAGCTTCCTGGCCTGACATGGCCTCGCGTCTAATCATCTTATCCAATCGTGGCGCCGCCGAATTGCGTAACGGCCAGACCGACCGGGCTATCCAGACATTGGAGGGCGTGCTGGCACAGAACGTGCGCGGGAACCTGGGCCTGCGCTGCGAGGCTGCCACTCGCTACAACCTGGGCCTGGCGTACGAGCAAAGCGGACTGGTTGCCAAGGCGGCCGAGCAGTATAACGAGACGGCTGATTTATTGCCCGGATCTCCTTTTGCACGGGCTGCCACGGCGGCGATGGAACGCCGCAGGAAGGACCAACCACGCGACTAAATCACTTCTTGGGCAAGACCAGGGGTGATTTCCGGATCTGGTTCGGCATCTTGCGGCGTGAGCACCTCTTGCTGCCTGTGGCCCCGAGCATCCCTCACCACGCAAGCCGCATAGGCCGAAATCTCAGGGCTGGTAACGTGGACGATCGTAAGCGGTCGCCAAGACGGCGTCGAAATAGCCCATGGAGTGTAGTGGTTGCCTTGCGAGAGGCGATATGTTATGCTCGGTGTGAAGCCATGTCGCGAGAGGAGCAGCCGGAATGCGAAAATCGATTGGTGCCAGAACACTGCCCTTTCCTACGCCCGTCTGGGTGGTAGGTAGTTACGATGGACAGGGCACACCCAATATTGCTACTGCAGCGTGGGCAGGCATTTGTTGCTCTCGGCCACCTTGCGTATATGTCTCCTTCCGCAAAGCTACCTACAGCCATGGCAATATCATGGCGCGGCGGGCCTTTTCGGTGAATATCCCGCCACAGGCCTACGTCCGAGAGACGGATTATGTAGGGATCGCCTCAGGTAGAGAGGTGGACAAGTTCGCTCAATGCAAGTTGACTGCCGTGGCCAGCGAGCTAGTGGATGCACCTTATGTGGGCGAATTTCCCGTGGCCTACGAATGTAACGTGGTACAGATTGTGGAGCTGGGCTCCCATACCCAGTTCATCGGCCAAGTAGTGGATGTCCACGTGGACGAGATAGTTCTGGGCGCAGATGGAATGCCGGATGTCACCAAGGCGGGGACCTTTGTCTTCGCTGGCGATTTGAGGGGCTCTGGATACTATGCGCTAGGCCACTATCTCGGCCAGGCTTTTACGATTGGTAAAGAGATATAGACGCCAAACCAATATCGGCCTAGCGAATGATCAGCTCACCAATGCCGCACTGCACGTCCGCCTCTATGCGATTGACGGCCATAGCATAGCCAGGCGACGTGTAGGTATCCCCCTGCCGAACATACTCCCCCTTGACATCAATGTCACCCAGGCCACGGTGAAGCGTAATGCGCGCGGCCATACCTTGCGGCACAATGATGGTAACCCTACCAACGCCTGTCTCAATCCTGGCGTCTAGGTTACCTTGTCGGGGCAAGGTCAGGATCGTCTCGCCCACGCCCGCAACCGCTCGCAGGCTGACGATATTCATGCGGCCAAGGTCGACAACCGCCCTCCCAACCCCCGTGTTCAGTTGCATCTTTATGGGTATCTCACGGTTGAGCTGGAGATCCCAATGTAGATCCGTCAGGGAGGACTTGCCCGAGCGCCAGGGCAGCCAGCCTTCCATTCCCCCACTGCGCAGTGCATAGTACAGCGTATCGCCCGACCTGTGCGTCTCCTGGGTAATGCGGGCCCCACTGCGTATCGCGACCTGGCCCTCAATCAGGCGCTCCACGTCATCGTCCTGCCCAACAGGAAATGGTGATAGGCTAAGGTCACCAACCCCCATCTGGATATCCACGTCCGCGCGCTGCGCACCATCGAGCAATTGACTGATCTCCTCGACAGTAGCTTCTTCATTGGCCATCGAGCGGCCAATGAATGGCCAGATAGCCGCGCTAAGAGCGCCCAAAAGGATCACTACGATGAGCAACGAGCCTACCGTTGAGCGCTGTCCGATGAGCAATTCGAGGCCGATGCCGATCAGCAGAATGGGCCATACACGCAACAGAGCGGGCCAGACATCCCAGCTCAACAAGCCGAGATTGTTCAGCAGGAATAGGATACCGGCGCTAACGAGGATAATCGGACCAATGAGGCTCGATCGCCGTCCATGCGTCTCCATATCAAACGACACCTCCAATCAATAGCTCGCCGACCAATCAACTCTCAATAAACCCAGCCGATCCATTCACTTATACTCGAACGCATTGCAGGTACAAACGCACTGGGCAAACGATCGCGATGCGGTCCAGACTCGCGCAGGAACCCAAGAGAAGGACGGGGGCTACCCCCCTGGGGCTAGGGCGTGTATCGTCTGTCATTGACCAATATAACACATTTTCTTGGGGGGTACACCGTACGGCTAGTCAGGACTAACCTGGCCAGCCGGGCAGATAAAGACTAGCCAGATGGCCGGTGCCAGTATCTCAGATTCTGAGCTGAGGGCGCGCAGGATGCAGCGGCATCCTACCGAAGCTACATCCGAAAATGGGACAGACCATGGGCTCAGGCGGAACGCAGCCTTGCCAATCACGGGGTGTTGGGGTAGACTCGGGTAACTCTGACAAGGAG
>CAYQDH010000460.1:0-4615 GCA_964416075.1 uncultured Anaerolineales bacterium
GACAGGATCTCCTCGGGGTAGGTGGGATTCTCACCGGCCAGGTAACGCAGCCAGGGGGCTTCGTGGCCCGCATCTTCTTTGGTGTGGAAGGAAAGGACCTTGCGCCAATCGTAGCGGTCGGCCTGTCGCAGCTGCTCGACGCGTTCCCAGTCCTGCATGGCCATGGAGATATTCCACATCGCTGTGGGATACATAGGGGCCATCGGCTGATAGTCGAACCAGCCGCTGTCGCGGTAGCCATAGGGCACGGCGTAGGTCTCCGGGGCACCTGGTGCCTCAGCGCCCAGCGCCCCCAGGATACCCACCCAGTGTTCGTTCAGGCGCATATCTAGATCGCGCAGCGGCCTGACGGCGCCCTGGGCCATGACGCGATCGATCTGCATACGCGGCAGATCGAGGTAGCTGGCGTCGCCGCTAACCAGGAAGGCGTTGCTGGCGGCAATGATGGCCACCATGCCCACGTTGTAGAAACCGTGCGGCCAGGTCCAACCGTACAGGCCGCCGTACCATTTGCCATCGATATATTCGCCGATCTGGCCGGATAGGCCGATGTTATCGGGCAGCAACCCGCCGTTGCGCTGGGCGCGTTCCACCCAGGCGTCGACGTACTCCAGCACCCAGGCCCGGTATTTATCCTCGCCGGTGAGCAGATAGGCGTTGGTGAGTAGGCTGGTGATCCCCAGGTTAGGCGCCACATCGCCACGGCTCATGCGTGCTTGCATGACCTGGCCCAGGGCGCGCGCCTTGGCCGGATCCTTCAGGTCGTCATAGTGGCTCAGTCCGGGCACGTCGTCGTAGGGCAGGCCGTAGCGGCGCATCCCGGGCGACCAGCCATAGCTGGGCTCGCGCCCCAGAAAAGCGGGTGCGGGGCCGGCGGCGCCGCTGCGCGGGGCGCGCACCAATCTCAGCTTCGGGTCATAGTTTGGCGCCTCAGGGTCCTCGTTCAGATAGAGGCCCGCAAAGCGTCTCGCGCGTTCCACGTTGGCAGGGTTGTCCGGGTCGGCCAGGCACAGGAGGTAGAAATACATATCCCCCTCGGCCTGGTGAAAGGCATCGGTGCCCCGGCCGTACTCTTTATAGGCTGCCCCGAACGAGGTCAGTTGGCGGGTCATGGCGTCCCACTGCCGCCGGGCCAGAGGGAGCAGTTGGTCGCCCCCGCCCAGCAGGTAGAGCAGGGGCCAGTTGTAAAAGCTCTCGTACAGGTCGTCCTCGCTGCAGCGGCCGGTGCTGGGATCGCGCCAGAAGAGGGTGCCATCCTCGCGCGTGTATTTGTCTAGAAAGGGTTGCACGGACTCGTCCATGGCCTTCAGGAGTTGGCGCTCCATGAGGGCCCATGCCGGAACATG
The DNA here is from genome assembly GCA_964416075.1 of uncultured Anaerolineales bacterium. GTDB lineage: Bacteria > Chloroflexota > Anaerolineae > UBA1429 > UBA1429 > CAYQDH01. Next base: position 1,347 of record CAYQDH010000460.1, read on the forward strand.
GAGGCAGGGAACGGTGGCTGTGATACGCTTCATCCTAAGCTCCTTGGAATCGATTGATGGTTGCGCCCGCTGGCGTAGCAGACCCAGCATCGCTGGGCACGTTAGGCGCGCCGCGACGCCAAGCGTCTCAAGATATGAAGCATAGCCCCTTGGCGATACCGTGCAAATGGGCCGATGTTGTCTGGCCACCTGCCCCTCCCACACGCACGCCGCGCGGGAGGGGCAGGTTCGTGTTTCCGCCCCTCCTCGCGAGCGCTTGACCCCTCCGGATAGGCATCCTACAATCGCCAAGAAAGGAGGTGGACAGTGAATACACAAACCGTGACGGGCGCCGACATCTTGGTACGCGAGCTGCAGGCGCGAGGCGTCTCGTGGCTCGGCGTGCTATGCGGCAATGGGCTGGATTCGCTGCTCTACGCCGCTCAGAGGGCGGGCGTGCGCCTGGTCGATATGCGCAATGAACAGTCCGCCAGTTTCATGGCCGACGCCTATGCGCGCCTCAGTGGCCAGGTGGGCGTGTGCGCCGTGAGCAGCGGGGTGGCTCATGTGCATGGCCTGGCTGGGGTGCTCAACGCGCAATACGATGGCGCGCCCCTATTACTGATCAGTGGCTTTAGCCCCGCGGCCAAGATGGGGCGTGGTGTTTTCCAGGATATGGACCAGATAGCCGTGGCCCAGCCCCTCTGCAAGCGCGCCGAGTTCGTGTCTCGACCGGAGCGCATCGCCCAGTCAGTGCAAGGGTCGCTGGCTGTGGCCACCAGCGGACGGCCCGGCCCCGTGCATCTGACCATTCCTGCCGACGTGCTCAGCGCGACGGTGCCGGCCCAGGCGCCAGCGCCCATCTCGGCGTCGAAGCGACCCACGCGCCAGCGCGCTGCGGCCGATCCGGAACGGGTGCGCGAGGCGGTCGAGCTGCTGGCCGAGGCGCAAAGGCCCCTCATCGTCGCCGGAAGTGGGGCTTTCTACGATGATGCGGGCACAGCCCTTTTGCAGTTGTCCCGTGTGGCGTCCATCCCCATCGTCACGCCCATCTGGGACCGCGGCGTGATCGACAGTCCCCAGAGCAACTATCTAGGGGTCATCGGCGCCGCCAGCGGCGAGCCGCCGCTCTTGCCGCAGGCCGACCTGCTGCTCATGGTGGGGGCCAGGGTGGATTACCGCGTGCGCTATCTCGACACCCCACCCCTGGCTGCGGATCTGCGCGTGGTGCGCATCAGCCCCGATGTGTCCGAATTGGGGCAGGGTGGCGATCCTCACGTAGCCATCCTGGCCGACTGCCGCAGCGCCCTAGAGCAACTCGTCGCCGCCTGGCCCACAGGCGCGCACCCGGCCCATGAGGCCTGGCTGCATCATGCACAAGAGCTGCATAGCACCTTCTACGCCCCGTGGGCCACCCGGCCCGAGCTGAAAGGGAGCAACATCAGTGGGGCGCAACTGGTCGCTGCGCTGGAGCAGGTGGTGGATGATGAGACGATCTTTCTCGTCGACGGGGGCAATATCGGCCAATGGGCGCACATGACCCTCTGTCGCAACCGCTATCCCTCCCACTGGCTTACCTGCGGCGCCAGCGGGCTGGTGGGCTGGGGCGTAGCGGGGGCCATGGCGGCTCGGCTCTATGCCCCCGACCGCCCAGTGATCCTGCTCTCCGGCGATGGCGCACTCGGTTTCGGCCTGATGGAATTCGAGAGCGCCGCGCGACAGGGTATCCCCTTTGTCGCGGTGGTGGCGGATGACCACGCCTGGGGGATCGTGGTCAGCGGCCAGCAAAAGAGCTGTGGCGCCACGGCCGCCAGCGAACTGGGAGACGTAGACTATGCTGCCGTAGCTCGCGCCCTGGGCGGCGAAGGGATGCGCATAGATCGCGCCGAGGAGATCGTGCCCGCGGTTCGCCAGGCGCTGCTCACCGGCAAGCCAACCTTGGTGCAAGTGGCGCTCCGTGTGGGGGGTCCCACAGACGGTTCGTAGTGGCAGGCCCAGCCCAGCTGGGTGTGTCAGGCGCGTTGTTGCCCACCAGAGCAGCACAGCACGTGATTCTGGGCGAACGACCGGCCATTCGCCTGGAGGTAGGCTATTGGTGCTGAACGGTCTCGATGAACGCCACAATGTTCTCGGGCGAAACATCGCGGGGGATGGCGTGGGTGGGGGCTACGATATAGCCGCCATCCACGCCCACCGTGGCGATCATCTCGCGCACCACACGCCCAACTTCCTGTGGCCCCACGCGCGGCAAGACCTGCTGCGTGCTGATGCCGCCGTAGAACGTCAGGTGCTGGCCATACTCGCGCTTGCAGAACGGAACGTCGATGACCTCGGGCTGGAAAGTGTTAAAGATGTCCAGGCCCATATCGATGAGGTCAGGGAAGAGCTCTTGCACGGCGCCGCAGGAGTGCTGCATGACGAACTTGCCAGCGTCCTTGGCCCGCTGGTACATCACCTGCACCCGTGGCTTGATAAAGCGCCGCCACAGCCGGGGGCCCATGATCAGCCCCCTCTGTTGGCCCCAGTCGTCGCCGAAACGCACGCAATCGAGGTCGTAGGGCAGCAGGTGGTCGATCACCTGCAGGTTGTACTCTAGAATCTTGTCCAGCAGGTCATCGACGAACTGGGGATTGAGGATCATATCCTCCAGTAGGTTGGCCATGCCGCGCAGCGTCCAGGCGCGCTCGAACATGGAAAAGCCCACGCCGCCAAAGCGGAACTCGTTGGGGTGCGCGGCGATGAGCCGCTCATAGGTCTGTGCGTTGCGCGCCAGGTCCGGCTGGGGGAAGCGATAGTGGGACAGGTCCGGCTCGGGCAAGAGGTACTCATGTACGTTGCCGATGTCCTTGTCGATAGTGCGGTTCCAGACGATGCCGAACTGGTCCTGCCAAAAGTCGCGGCGCACCTCGACGAAATAGCCGTCCTCGCAGCCCGCCAGGTGGTTGCCCATCTTGGACGCAAAGCCGGGATCGCCCAGGTATTCGGCGGTCTGGCGCGCGGCATCGATCGTCAGGTCGATCTGCCAGGGACAAACATCGGGCTGGCGGTGGCCCAGGGCGGTGAGAACGCGCTCGCGCGGTGTAGTGATCATCTTGTTACCTCCCGCAGTCATCTCTTGGTTCTGGCGCAGTATAGGCGGGGTCTCCCTACATGTGCAAGCGCGTGGAGCGCCGCAGGCTTGGCTCTGCCCGCAGTTATGTCATCTTGAGCGCAGCAGAGTGCTGCGGACTTGGCTCTGCCCGCGGTTATGTCATCCTGAGCGCAGCGAAGGATCTCCGTTTACTATAGGA
>CAYQDH010000461.1:0-4611 GCA_964416075.1 uncultured Anaerolineales bacterium
TGACGAACTGGTCAGCGCTCTAGGTACGATGGGTCGAAGACTTGATAGCCGCGCACTGCACGCCGCCATTATCTATCAGCTCTATCGAAAAAGCAAATCTCCCAGGACTTGGGCCAAGTCATTGTGACTGGAAAACTGGTGATAGACGGGCGACCTCTGCTTTGACACTCTCAAATCCCTGAGTATAATCCTCGTCGGTTAACTGAATAGGAAGCATCTCCGAGCCATCCAGCCTAAGGACGCGTTCTATGGCTGTATGGCCCTCAGGATGGAGACGATCCGTCCCTAGGGTGTCGGGGGAAACCCTTACGCCTCCCGCGTTTGGAAAGGAGATTGCGCGCCAAGTCATGCATGATCTGCACGGCCTCTTCAAGTGCTGATCAAGCATGGTTTTGTTTGCACTTGGGCGGCGTCTCCTGGCGATGCGGAAGATCACTGATGTTCCACATCGCGGAGATGCCGCCTTTTGCGTTTCGGCGTGCCGCCATGCGCGCAGGAGGTGCCGCTTGGATGGTGATGGCGCGAACTGAATAGTACGTCTCCGAGTCTGGTGGCCTAAAGTTCACATCTATGGCGCCTGACCGCTAGGGTCTGGAGGGAAACGTCCAGGCCTCCCGTGCTTGAAAAGGAGAGCGATCTTGTTGACTCACTACGAGCCAGCGTTTTGCTCTTGTTGCCAGGCGCCGGCTCGTGATTTTTTAGCAGGATCAGAACACATGCCGTGAGAAGGAGGGCCGTTCGTGAAATCGTTCGACTATCAGGCTCCGACATCGATCAGGGCCGCAGTGGCCTTGCTCGTGGAGAAGGGCGACGGTGCGCGCCCGCTCGCGGGGGGCACCGACCTTTTGGTGCAGATGCGCCTCGGGCTGTGCGAGGTCGACACCGTGGTCGACATGAAGCGCATCCCGGAATTGCGTCGACTGGACTATGATGCGCATGCGGGGCTGACCCTTGGCGCCGCCGTGACCTGCGCCGAGCTGGGCGAATACCCGGCCGTGCGCGCCAACTACCCTGGCCTGTGGGATGGCGTGGGGATCATCGGCGGCAGCGCCATCCAGGGGCGGGCCACCGTGGGCGGGAACCTGTGCAACGCCGCGCCCAGCGGGGACTCGATCCCGGCGCTGATCGTGCTGGGGGCGATGGCTACCATCGAGGGCTCCCTGGGCATGTACGCGGTGCCCGTGGCCAAGTTCTGCCTGGGGCCGCGCCGGACGGTGCTGCAGAGAGGTGATCTCTTGGCTTCGGTGCGCGTCCCGCCCCCACAGCCCCATAGCGGATCGTGCTATGTGCGCTTTACGCCGCGCGCGGAGATGGATATCGCCGTGGCCGGGGCGGGTGCCTGGGTGCGCCTCAATGAATATGGCACGGGCATCGAGGAGGCGCGCATCGCCCTCTCGGCGGTGGCGCCGACGCCCCTGCTGGTCGATGCCGCCGGCGCCGTCTTGGCGGGCCGCAAGATCAAAACCGAGGAGGCCGCTGAAGCGGCGATTGCCGAAGCGGCGCGCCTGGCGCGAGAGGCTGCGCGCCCCATCGAGGACGTGCGGGGCGGCGTGGCGCAACGCCAACACCTCGTGCAAGTGCTGGTCAAGCGCGCCCTGCGCGGCGCCATCCAACGAGCGTCCGTTCGTGCTCGAACGGCAGGGGAGCCCGTCCATGACTGACCAACTGTGCGTTTCTGCGACGATCAACGGCGAGCAGGTCGAATTCCTCTGTGAGCCCCGCCAGAGCCTGCTGGAATGCCTGCGCGATATCTTGGGCCTCACGGGGGCCAAGGAAGGGTGCAACGATGGCAATTGCGGCGCTTGCAGCGTGCTCCTGAATGGGCGCCTGGTCAATTCATGTCTGGTGCTGGGGTGCGAGATCGAGGGCCAGGAGGTGACGACGATCGAGGGCCTGGCCAACTGGCGCGGGCTCAGCCCGCTGCAGCAGGCGTTCGTGGCCGAGGACGCCCTGCAGTGCGGCTATTGCACGCCCGGCATGATTATCGCCACCAAGGCCCTATTGGACCGCAATGCCAACCCCTCGGAGCTAGAGATCCGCACCTGGCTGGCGGGGAACCTGTGCCGCTGTACGGGCTATGACAAGATCGTGCGCGCCGTCCTGGCCGCTGCGGTGGCGATGGCCGCGCCTGCTGAGGAGAACAAGGAATGAGCCCTAACACTGTGAAACCCCAGGAAGCGTATACGATCATCGGCACCCGCCCGCCGCGCGTCGACGCGCCGGACAAGACAGCCGGGCGCGCGCTCTACGGGCCGGATATCCGGCTACCACGCATGGCCTATGGCAAGATCCTGCGCAGCCCCCATGCCCATGCGCGCATCCGATCGATTGACACTCACCGAGCCCAAGCTCTACCGGGGGTCTATGCCGTAGTGACAGCGCGAGACATGCGCCAGGTGGCGGACCGCGAGGGACGAGTGGGTGAGGTCAACATCAACTTTAAATTCCTATGCGATAATAACCTGGCCTCTGACAAAGTGCTCTATGTGGGCCACGCGGTCGCTGCGGTGGCGGCGAGCTCACCCCACATTGCCGAGGAGGCGTGCCAGCTGATCGATGTGGACTATGAAGTGTTGCCGCCGGTGATGGATGTGCTGGCGGCCACGCGACCAGGCGCTGCGCTGTTGCACGAGGCGATGGTCACCGAGGTGAACGAGGAGCCGGGCAACGAGCCCAGCAACGTGGCCAGTACCTTCCAGTACGCCAAGGGGGATCCCGCCACGAGCTTGCGGGAGGCGGACGTCGTGGTGGAGCGCGAGTTCCGCACCGCCACGGTGCACCAGGGCTACCTGGAGCCGCACGCGGCCACAGCGGCATGGAGCCCCGACGGTTCCCTGACCCTGTACACCACCACGCAGGGCTCTTGGGACGCGCGGGCCCAGGTTGCCGAGCCCCTCGGACTGCCCGAGGCGCAGATTCGGGTCATCCCCACCGAAGTGGGCGGCGCGTTTGGCGGCAAGAACATCCACTATGTCGATGTCGCCGCGGCGCTCCTGGCGCGCAAGGCCGGGCGGCCCGTGCGCATCGCCATGTCGCGCGCGGAAGTGCTCATGGGCAGCGGCCCCACTTCCGGCTCGCTGATGCGGATCAAGGCGGGCGCGCGCCGCGATGGGCGGCTCACAGCGGTGCAGGCCGAGCTATACTTTGAGGCGGGGGCCTACCCCGGCTCCTCTGTGGGGTCGGCCGCCTATTGCATGTTGGCTCCCTATGATATCCCCTCCGGCCAGGTGGAGGGTCATGATGTGGTAGTCAACAAGCCCAAGGTTGGTCCCTATCGCGCCCCCGGTGCTCCCCAGGGCGCCTATGCCATGGAAAGCGTCATCGACGAGCTGGCCAACGAGCTAGGACTCGACCCCCTCGAGTTCCGCCTGCGCAACGCGGCCCGCGAGGGCGCCGAGCGCATCATCGGCCGCCCGCATCGCAACATCGCCTGTGCAGAGGTCTTGCGCGTCGCCCAGGCGCATCCACACTATACCGCACCGCTCGGCGGGCCCAACCGCGGGCGTGGCGTGGCCATGGGCTATTGGAGTAACGGCGGCGGGCGTTCCAGCGCCACGCTCAACGTCAACGACGACGGCACACTCTCGCTGGTCACCGGCTCGGTGGACCTGTGCGGCACGCGCACCAGCCTGGCTATGCAGGCCGCGGAGACGCTGGAGCTGCCGTTGGATCTGTTTCGCTCCAGCGTGGGCGATACCGACGCCATGGGGCATTCGGATTCCACCGGCGGCAGTCGCACGACCAACGCCACGGGCATCGCCGTCATCGAGGCCGCCCGAGACGTCCTGGCCCAGATGAAGGCGCGCGCTGCGCAGATGTGGAGCGTCGCCGCGGCCGATGTGGCCTATGAGCGCGGCGTCTTCTCGGCCACGACGAGCGAGGGCCGGCAGCGCCTGGGCTTTGCGGAACTGGCCGGGCGCGCGGCGCGCTTGGGCGGGCCGGTGCGCGGCAGGGGCGATGTCAACGTGCGCGGCGCGGGGCCCAGCTTTGCCGTGCATATCGTGGATGTGGAGGTGGACCCCGAGACGGGCAAGGTAACGATCCTGCGTTACACCGCCGTGCAAGACGTGGGGCGTGCGATCCACCCCGGCCAGATCGAGGGGCAGATCCAGGGCGCCGTGGCCCAAGGGATCGGCTGGGCGCTGTACGAGGGGTATGCCTATAACGAGCAGGGTCGCATGCTCAACCCCAATTTCCTGGACTACAAGATGCCCACGGCGCTCGATGTGCCGCCCATCGATGTGGTGATCGTGGAATCGCCCTGGGAGGGGCACCCCTACGGTGTTCGTGGAGTGGGGGAAGTGCCCATCGTGCCGCCCCTCGCGGCCATCGCCAATGCCGTCCACGCCGCGACCGGCGCGCGGCTCACGGAGCTCCCGATGACAGCGGAGCGAGTTCTGCGTGGTATGGAGGTCATCTGATGAACACACTCTATGAGCGGATTGCCCAACTGGAATCACAGGGAAAAGAGGCCGTCCTGGTCACGGTGGTCGAGCGCGAAGGCTCGGCGCCCGGCGCGCCGGGGGCCAAGATGCTCGTCACCCCCGAGGGACCCACCCTCGGCACGGTGGGCGGAGGCGAATTGGAGCTGCGCGCCACCGCTCGCGCACG
>CAYQDH010000462.1:0-4607 GCA_964416075.1 uncultured Anaerolineales bacterium
AGCGAGGCTTTTCCTCAGGGCGATGCGGTCAAACGGCAGGTTGCGGCGCGCAAGCGCACGGGGGCGATATGGAGCATCCTTTTCCAGGCGTCGATCATTTTGGCCATCGTGGCATTGGCCTGGAGCAGAGAGCGAACGATCCTCACCACCTATCTGCCAGAGGAGGTCACCTCTGGGCTGCTCACCGCTTTGCAGCTCGAGACGATGGTCTCTCATCGAGAGAGGCTCAAGCGCCAGTGGCAATTATTGGGCGTGTCAGGGCTGGAACAGGCGCGCGTCTACCGCCAGATCGTCGCGACGGCCACAGAGCTGGCATTCAAGAAACACCAGCAAGCTCATATGGGCGATGAGTGGGGCAATGGAGCGCTGGTCGCCGGACTACGCGCCAAGCTGGCCGATCTGAAGGCCCAGCTGGCGGAGCCCGCTACCTGCGCGCCCAGGGATGTGAGCGGCTGAGTGTTCGGCGACGGACCGCACATTAGGAGTAATGGAATGAAAATCGCAGTGATTTCGGATATTCACGACAACCTCTGGAGCCTGCAGGATGTCCTCAAGGGGATTCAGGGGTGCGATGCACTGCTCTGCCTGGGCGATTTGTGCTCGCCTTTTACCATCTCGACCATCGCTGAAGGTTTTGGCGGGCCGATCCACGTGGTGTGGGGCAACAACGATGGCGACCGGCTGCTCATTGTACGTAACGCAGACAAAGCGGGGAATGTGACTTTGCACGGCGACTTTGCCGAGTTGCAGATCGGGGGACGTTCCATCGCCATGACCCACTATCCCCGAATTGGGAAGCCGCTGGCCGCAAGTGGGCAGTACGACCTGGTATGCTATGGCCACGATCACAACCGGGACATGACGTGGATGGGCACGACGCTGCTCTTGAACCCTGGCGAAGTGATGGGACGTTTTGGCGTTCACAGTTACGCCATCTATGATACGGAGCGCGGCGAGGCCAAGATCTACGAGTTGTAGGATGGTTTCTGTCGCGCCCCCCACTCCAAAGGGAGACTGGATTGTTGTCCAATGGCCGGCAGGGCGGCCAGGATACGCTGGATAACCCATCGCTCGTGATCTGGGCAGTGCACAAAATCCACGTTATCGGTGGGCACCGTGAGGACTGGACATAGGGAAAACTGCTGGATCCAGGCATCATAGAGCCCATTGAGCCGCTCCAGATAGGCTGGATCGATATCCCGCTCATAGTCTCGCCCGCGCAGCGTGATGCGTTGCTGCAAAGTCGCCACAGAAGCTTGCAAGTAGACGACCAGTGTCGGCGGCGGAAGCAGGGCACAGATCACGTGATACAGCTCGCGATAGCTGCCGTAATCGCGATCGCTCATGAGACCCTGATCATAGAGGTTACGAGCAAAGATTTCGGCGTCCTCGTAAACACTCCGATCCTGCACGACGCTGTTGGGACGTTTGCTGAGCTCGTTGTGATGATGCAAGCGGCGCGAGAGGAAGAATATCTGCGAGTGAAAGCTCCAGGTGCGCATATCACCGTAGAAATCGGCCAGGTAGGGATTATCATCCACGGCCTCGTAGAAAGCTTCCCATCCTAGATCCCGACTCAGCAGACTGGTCAGGCTCGACTTGCCAACACCGACATTCCCGGCGACGACCACAAAGCATCGGCTCATGATTCTCGCTTCTGGCTGGTTTGATTATAGACATCGTTATCGCGCATGTGCAGCAGATAGGCTGACTCCAGGTCTACGCCCAGTCGATTAGCCAGGCGAAGGATACAGGACAGGCAAGCCACTAGCTTTTCCTGCAACTCGTCGTGAGAGCGACGTACTGCTTCAGCGATGCCCTCTTCACGATTGCCGTACTGTTCTCTAAGTGAATCTCCCAGGGTCCACGTGTCGGCCAGCTGGCCTGCCAGGCCGCCCACTTTGTGCTGGAAGGCGACAAGATTGTAAAAAGGATCCCCTGATAGGCCGATCTCGGTATCCACTAGGTGATGCCACTGTTGTAGGTCCGTCAGTCGGCGGCGCTCTGTGGCCAGCGTCGTCTCTCGGGCGCCCCATCCCGGAGAGACAAAGCGAGGTAACTCCGGCTGGTGGGTCCCTTGCCCCAGGGCAGAGCGAATGCGCTGAATGACCTCTAGCAAATCCTGTGGCCGACGCACGAAATCCAGGTCATTGGTGTCGATGTGCAAGACGGGCGCCTCGGTGTAGCGGGAGAAGAATTCCTCATAGGCGTGCGCTAGGTTAGCGATATAGTCCGTGTCCATGTCACGCTCATAGCTGCGATCACGCACGGCGATGCGCTGCATGACGATGGGGATGTCGGCATCCAGGTATACCACCAGGTCCGGGGTCAGGACATTTTCAGCCAGCGCGCTGTAAAGGTGCTCATAGGTATCGAGCTCATCGCCATGCAGGTTCAGGTGGGCAAAGATTCGATCTTTGGCAAAGGTGTAATCGCTGACCACATGACTGGCGCGCAAGAGACGCTGGATAACCTGGTGCTGTTGGCGGTAGCGGCTCAACAAGAAAAAGATCTGGGTCTGAAAGGCGTACTTGGCCCGATCGGCATAAAAATGGCTTAGAAAGGGGTTCTCCTCAAAGACCTCGAGCAAGAGCTGGGCATTGAATGCGCTCTGGATCGAGCGAGCCAGGGTGGTCTTGCCCACCCCGATGATGCCCTCAATAGCCACATAAATGGTGTGGGGTCCACCTGCATCATCCGCCATGGCGTTCCTCTCTGAATTAGGTTAGGGTAGCATAGAGAGGGTGGAGGATCTTGTCAAACAACACCAGGGGGCGAGATAACGTAGCGGCTTGCGTTGGCGCCAGCGCAACTCTCGGCGAGCCCTCGCGTATAGAAATTGCGCATGATAGCAGAGGCGAGGAACGGAGGCATAGCGAGGTTGGACGCAGAACAAGAGTACCAATGGGTTCTGCAAGCCCGTCATGGCAAACAGGAAGCGTTTGCTAGATTGGTCCAGGCATATCAGACACCCGTATATAACCTGGCTTACCGAATGTTGGGCAATCCCACCGATGCAGAGGATGCTACACAGGAAACCTTTGTCCGGGCCTATACCCGTCTCGATACGTTTGAGGCTGGACGCAAGCTCTCTTCCTGGATACTTGCCATCGCCGCTCACTATTGTGTGGATAGGCTTAGACGGCGGCGCGGCGGCCAGGTATCCATGGAGGAAACCCAGGCTCTGCAGTGGATGGCCGATGGCAAACCCAAGCCGGAAGAAGAGCTCATCGAGCGAGAGCACAACAAGGCGATCCGCCAGGTGCTGGATGCGTTGCCCGCGCAGTACAGAATCGTGATCATCTTGCGCTACTGGGAGGACTTGTCGTACGACGAGATTGCAGAGATAACCGGCTCGACCGAGAGCGCGGTCAAGTCGCGCTTACATCGGGCGCGCCAGATGATGGCCGTACAGCTGGAAAAAGAGGATGCGCTCCAGAAACCTGGGAAAGAGATGGAGGAGTTGCCCGGATGTGCCGTGCCCAGAAAGGTTACAGAACATGCAATGTCCTGAAGCATCGGAACTGATCTCTCTGCGCCTGGACCAACGATTGTCTGCAGACCAAGAGCGAGTCTTGAGAGCCCACTTGGTGGATTGCCCGACCTGCCAGAAAGAGTGGCAGATGATGCAGCGAGTTACGGCTCTATTCGACAAGGCTAGCTTGGCAGCGCCCCCCCCTCTGATGGGGGACAGGATCATGGCTAGGATCCGTCAACGCGATAGGAAATTGGCGGGATGGAGAAGTGGCGTTCTCTTGTCTCTGGGGGCGATCTTTGCTTTGGCGTTAGGCTCAGTACTATGCATGGTCATCTTTTCCTTGGTGTTCAGTGCTCTAAATGAGCCCTCTTTCGTCCGAACTGCCGCCGAAACAATGATGCACGTGGTGTCTATCATAACGACGATATTCGAGGCATTGATGATCTTTTTGCGCGCTCTATTGGCCAGCCCTACGTGGCCGATCATAGTGTGCTATCTCATCCTGGCTGGTGGGTTGCTATTGGCCTGGACACGGTTGGTGACGCAGCCGTACCGTATCATTGCGGAGCGACAGGAGCCGCAATGATGAGCAGAGCGTGGAATGCAGCACGGAGGCCTGTATGAAGCATAGAGTGTGGTTTGTGTTTGGTGCCCTATTACTGAGTCTGTTGTTAGCTCCTCTACGACCCGTTTTGGCCGACGAGGGCGGGCAGAACGTTATCCTGGGGGGAAGCTATGTCCTCGAGAGTGGCGAACAGCGGCCCTCCGATCTCACTGTCATTGGGGGTAAGGTCGAACTGCAGGAGCAGAGCCTGGTCGAGGGGAATGTAGTCGTCGTGGGTGGTGAAGCCACCATCGATGGTCAAGTACGCGGTGATGTAGTAGCCTGGGGAGGGCAGGTGAGCCTGGGAGAGGCTGCTGTCGTCGATGGTGACCTGGTAACCTTTGGCACGGTTCGCCGGCATGCCAGCGCGCAGGTCAAAGGGACTGTCATCGAGGGGCTGCGTCTTGACGAGGTCACGGGATACCTGGCCAGGGTGCGCCCCAGTCGCCTACCGGGCGCTCTCATCGAATCTCCGGCGCCACCGGTGGCGCGTTCGCGAGAGACGGGCCATGTAGCAGGGAACCT
>CAYQDH010000463.1:0-4605 GCA_964416075.1 uncultured Anaerolineales bacterium
GCGCTGGTCGCCAGTGCGGTCTATTCGCTCCTTTCCGAGCGGGGAGAACGGGTGGCTGCCTCCTGGAAGAGTTACGCCGCCTATCTCAAGGAGATCGTGCGCGGGCGCGATACCTTAATCAGCGCGGCGATGTTCGAGCGCTATTTGCCCTTCGCGGCGGGCATGGGGTTGGGCGAAAAGTGGGCCAAGTACGTTCGGAAGCAGGGCTATGCCACCCTCCCCGCATGGTTCCGGGTCGCGGAGAGCGAGATCTATGATTTCGACCGGGTGGTGGCGGTCATCGCCTACACCCACGCTTCGTTCAGCAGCAGCGGCGGAGCATCGGGGTCAGGGGGCGCTTCCGGAGGGGGTGCGTCGGGCGCAGGGTAGCTCGATCGAGCACGCGAATGCTTACAGCGAACGAACGGGAATCTAGGAATCGGGAGGGGACATGTCCGAACAGTTTGCAGCCGCCTATCGCTTTATGCTCCAGAGCGCGCGCCTCGTCGACATGCGGGCCTTTGAAGCGCGCTTCCTGGGCAGCCCGTCATACCTGGTCGATGAGGCGGTGCGCGCTTACCGCAATCCCGATGGCGGCCTCGGCCATGCCCTCGAGCCCGATTCGAGGTGCCCCACCAGCCAACCCCTTTTCTGCGAGCTGGGGCTATCCATCCTTTGCGAGGTCGGATACCGCGACCGCGAACTAGGGCAGTCGATCTGCGCCTACCTGGACACGGTGGCCGATGAGCGGGGGCTGTTGCCGCCCTATACGTCCGAGGCGCTTGCTTACCCGCACGCTGCCCATTGGGACGTTCCGGTTGTCTACGGACTGAACCCCACGGCGGGGCTCTGCGGATTGTTACACTATCACGGTGCAGAGCACGAGTGGCTATCGCGAGCCACGAGGACCTGCTGCGCCATGCTACTGGACCAGCCCCCTGCGGAGGCGCACACCCTCCTGGGCGCCACGCGGCTGGCGGACCACATCCCCGACCGGGCCATGGGCGCTCGGCTGGGCCAGATGATTGCCTCCGCCCTGCCCAAGGCGAGCTTTTTCATCCCCAGCGCCCCCGTGCACGGCTATGGCCTGACGCCGCTCCACTTTGCGCCCACGCCGCAATCAAGCTGGCACTCTCTCTTTTCGGAGGCGCAGATAGCCGGCCATCTCGACGATCTGCTGGCCAGGCAACATGCGGATGGCGGCTGGCCGATCAGCTGGAATCCCCCCGCCGGAGCGTCGGCGCTGGAATGGCGCGGGCGGTGGACGTATGAGGCGGTTACCCCGTTGGTGGCCTATGGTCGAATCCCTGTGCCATCGTTGCCATGATCACACAGCTTTTGGCGGTGGCAGTGTATCCACTCCTGGCCCTAACCCGTCAAATAGCGCTCGATAGGCTCGGGCAGGGCGGCCCCCGCTGGTGGTGGTCAACGATGAGGAGGCTACTGTGAGATCGAGGTATCTCTACGCGGCGCTTGGCTTTTTTCTGGGCCTCGGCGTCGCGCTTCTCGTGGGAGCGATGATGCAAGCCCGGAGCGGAAATACCTACCAGGCCTACCACTATGGCATGCCGGGGGAGACCTATACCGCGTCGTGGAGCCGCACGGGGACGGGCATTCTGGTGGTCCTCCTGGGCGGGTTCGGCCTGTACAAAGGCTATCGGTCGGGCAGGAAGCTCGACGAGCTCGACATGCCGGGCCAAAGCCTGGCGCGAGCGCAGCGCCTGGACCTGGCTCTCGTGCTCCTGTTGGCGGTGCTCTCCAGCCCCCTAAGAGGCGTGCTCGTGCCCCTGCTGGGGGTTCATGTGGACTTGGCGCAGGTGGCCCTGGTGGCTGTGGCCGTCGCCTGGGGTTGGGGGCCGGCGCTTCTCGCGGGGGGCGCCGGGCTGGCCATGGGCAACAGCCTGGGATCGGGCGCCGGGTGGTTCCTGCTGATCGTCAGCATCTTCGGTGGCCTGGAGGGCGCCATCACCGGCCTGCTGGCCAGCCGAGCGAATGTGGTCGAGCTTCTGGAGGCGGGTGTGGCCGCGGCTATCCTGGCCCTGGTTCCGTTCATCCTCACGAGCCTTACGGTTGTGCCCGGCACGGGTGGCCCCTTGATGCTGCTGATGCTCACTAGGGTACTGGTCAGCGTGGCGTTGGGGATGCCGGTCGGCTTGCTGGCGCGCAGGGCGTGGGCCAAGAGCAGCACGATTTAGCAGACTTGGCACAGATCCTGCCCAGCGCGTGCACCGCCGTCGCCGTGGTGAAGAGGCGGTGCGGGTCGGCATACAGCGGCCCCGCGTCGCCACAGGCCCACGGATCGTAGCAATCCCGCCGCGTGATGCGCAGAATCGGCGCCGAGGGCCAACTGCCATCGGATTGCTGCTCGCGCACCAACCGGCCCGCCAGGTCGCGCGCAATATCTCGCGCGCCAGAAGGGATGGCGGGCCGCGGTTCGCCGCTAACCGAAGAGCCCGGCGGTCCATATGAGCCATAGAGCAGGCCGGATAGCAGCAGCGCCACCTCGAACGCGTTATCCGGCTCGATCTGCGCGAGCGTCGCCGGGAACGGCGCCGCCGGGGACGTCGCCTGCAGTCCGTCCGCATCCAGCAAGGCCAAGCTGGCCTCGGTGCCGTACAGGCAGGAGCGCCACCAGAAGGAATGCCACAAGCCCGACGCCGTCCTTTGCCGCAACACGTACTCCATTCCCTGCCGGACTGGCTCGCGGTATGTTCCGGCGGGGTGCGTCAATAGAGCCAGCAGCGCCATGGGCGTTATATCCGGGTGCGAAGCGTTCCACGAGTTCGGCTGGAACGTGCGCAGATACGTGGCAAAGCCCCCATCGGGGTTCTGGAAACTGGCCAGCCGGGCATAGGCCGCCTCGGGGACCGGCCTGACGGCCGTACTACGAACGGGGGAGGCGTTTTGGGTGGTCGCGTCAGCGAGGGGGATAGGCTGGCTTACTGAGGCCAGGAACAGGATAGCATGGGCCGTCGAATCGGCGTCCGGCCCCACCAGGGCATTATAGCCCCAGCCGCCATCGGGGAAGGCCTGGTCGGCCAGCCAGCGCGCCGCCGCCGCGAGGTGCGGAGCGGCCCGCGCCTTTAGGTCGGGCGGGAGGGTGCGCAGCTTGTAACCCACGTAGGCCGTGGTCCATGGAGCAGAGCTGCCGGGCGGCAGATCCCAGTCCGTCCACGATCCATCGCCAGCCTGCCGAGACAAGATATAACCCAGGCCCGCGGCGATCGCCTGCTCTAGAGCGAGCGCTTCGCTCATGGGACGCCGATCCGTGGCTTGATATAGACCGTGCCGTAAAGGGCGCCGCTTCGCGTGCCCACACCCGCATAGCAGTGCAGGTCGAGAGTCCGGTCACTGGGGTGACCGGCGGAAAAGAGATCGAGCAGGACCGAATAGTCGGTGGCATCGAGGCCCGCTCGCTCGAGCCAGCGGCCCAGCCGGGCCGCCGCCTGTAGATCGCTTTCAAAGAGACAGTGCGCGCACAACTCGAATTTGTAGTCGGGCATAGCGCTCTGGCCCAGGCCAGTACTCTGGCCCAGCCCAAACGAGCAGACGGCGGTCTGCGTCGGATAGCGATAGTCATCGCCAAGGACACTCTCGCCAAGGATGCGCACCTGCTGCGCGAGGCCGGCGTCGCCATAGTCCGCCGCCAGTTCCTCGTAGTAGCGCATGCGCTTGCCATAAGCGGTCAGGTAGATACGCCCGGTGGGCGGTTTGCCGCGGCCAAGCGTGATGGCCACGCCCAGAGGTTCCAGATCCGGGGCCAGCCGGGCCGCGATCTCTGGCCACGGGGCGCACCCGAAATGCTCCGCAAGCCGCCCCAGCCGCGCCCAGCGCCCGCTGTCCTGGCCCCAGCGGGCGTTGACATAGATACGCAAGTGCGGCGCATGTCCCGCGGGGAAAGCCACGCCCACCCAATACGCGCCGCCGGGATCCGCCAGCAGGTCGATATCCTTCTCGGGCGCCAGGGCATCGAGCAGGGGGGCGATGGACGCAAGCGCGCCATCCAGGCCCAGTCGCTCGGCCACGGTGGCGATGCACGCCCGGTTGGCGCCGTTCCGCTCGCGGCCTGCCAGGCCAGTACTCTGGCCCAGGCCAGGGGCGCCCGCCTCGCCCAGAAACTGCAAGGTCCGTGGACCTGGCCCCACCGTCGCCGCGAACTGGATCGGCGTGCCATCGTGGTTGATGCGCGAGGGTCCGGGTGGGCGCGCGCCCATGGGGAAAGCCAGGGAATCGCGGCAGATGTCCTCGTAGGTCTGCATGATCAGGGCGCGCGACGCGTCCAGGCCGAATCGCCCGACGAGCGCCGCGATCAATTCACCCACGTGCTGATAGACCGATCGTGGCGCATCCATCATAGGCCGTCTGGCTCCATCCACCTGTCGATATTGACCTCATGAACATCTCGCGTAGCGGGGGAACCATCCACCGATAAACACAGATCAGGGAAGGATAAACACGGATAAGACAAGATCATGTTTAGTACCAGTCCTATCGGTGTTCATCCTCCCCATCTGCGTTTATCTGTGATCCTTCTCGCTCTGTTTCGCCGTCAGCCCTTGTCGGGCTGCCCCACCTTGTCCTTCTGCATAGCCTCCGCCAATAGCGGCTGCTTCGACCACCCGCTGG
>CAYQDH010000464.1:0-4586 GCA_964416075.1 uncultured Anaerolineales bacterium
GGAATGTGGTGCCATGCTTGGCGAGAGAAAAAGCCGGGACCGCGGTCGGACGCTACAACGATGGGCCTGTAGGGCACGACTGCCGCATTGGACCGCGCCACTCCAGTGGCGCATTCCCCCGCCCGATAGCTGCGGCCCTGGAGCGCCGCGGTCCGTACTCGCGCGAGCGGCCGGATTCCGGCGACTTGATCCGCGTTGACAGATTGGTTGGGCTTGATCATACCCTGGTCCTGGGGCCGCTTCAGCAGGCCCGCCACCCGCATCTGACCGGCGCCCAGAATCTGACAGGCTGGTGGTTCTGGTTTATAATCGCAGTCGATTAGCGCCACCATCGCCATAGCTCCATCCCAGTGGAATGTGAGGGGCGCTGTTCTGAGGAGGTCACAATGACGAAACCAGGCAGTGCTGGAGGGGCGCAGGTCATCTACTTTTCGCATGGCGGGGGCCCCCTGCCGATCCTCGGGGACCCGGGGCACAGAGCGATGGTCGAATTCATGCGCCAGCTTCCGTCTCGCCTCAGAAAGCCAGAGGCCATCGTCGTCGTCAGCGCCCATTGGGAGGAAAGCGCGGCAACGCTGTTGGGCGCGCAGAAGCCGCCGATGCTCTACGATTACTATGGTTTCCCCGCCGAAGCCTATGCGATTACCTATCCGGCGCCTGGAAGCCCCGACCTTGCGCAGAGGATCGCCGCCTTGCTGCTCCAAGCCGACGTGCCAGCCCGCATCGATTCACAGCGGGGATTCGACCACGGCCTGTTTATCCCGTTGGCGCTGATGTACCCCCAGGCCGACATACCGGCGCTTCAGCTTTCGCTGTTGCGCGGGCTTGACCCGGCCGCGCACATAGCCCTTGGCAAAGCATTACGAGCCTTGATGCAAGAGAATATCCTGGTGATTGGGTCTGGATTCTCGTTCCACAACATGAGAGCGTTTTCCTGGGAAGCGGCCAATCCGCCTGACCCAGCCAATGATGCCTTTCAGAACTGGCTGATCGAGGCGTGCACCGGTCCGATACCCCAGTCCGAACGTGAGCAACGCCTGATCGCGTGGGAAAAGGCACCCTCAGCCCGCTACTGTCACCCCCGGGAGGAGCATTTGTTGCCACTGCACGTGTGTCTCGCCATGGCGGACAGGCCCGCTGAGGTGGTCTTTGATGACCACATCCTGGGCAAGCGTGCGGTAGCGTTCTTGTGGTGATAGCATGGATAGCTCGCGACTGACCGGCGAAGGCCCAAGCCTCGTAGTTCGCGCCCCAGTGACGGATACAGCGGCCATAGCTGACAGATCGATGCTAGGCCGTGCCGTGGCATCGCGCCGACGGCCTCCATCGCCGGTCACGCATCGCATTGGATTTCGGACATGCAACTCGCTCCAACGCGTGGCCAAGTTGCCCCAGCGTACGGGAGAGTGAGTGTTGACGGGTTGCGGGAAAGATCTAGTATTCGGCCCAGAGGGCGCCCATGGTGAGACCGGGAGGTCCAAGAGATGATGTTGGAGCGATCGATGCTGCTGGAGATGTACCGTCGCATGGTGCGCATCCGCGAGTTCGAGAACACGGCGGCGGACCTGTTCAAGCGGGCGCAGATCAAAGGCACCATCCATGCCTACATTGGGCAAGAGGCCTCCGGGGTGGGGGTGTGCATGGCGCTGCGCCGGGACGACCTGATCGCGGGCACGCATCGCAGCCACGGCCACAACATCGCCAAGGGCGCCGATACGCGGCGCATGATGGCCGAGATCATGGGCAAAGAGACGGGCTATTGCAAGGGGCGCGGTGGGTCGATGCACATCGCCGCCTTTGAGACGGGCAGCCTGGGCGCGCTGGCCGTCGTGGGAGCGGGGATGCCCATCGCCGTGGGTGCGGCGCTGGGGTTCAAGATGAAGGGGGAAGACCGCGTGGCGGTGCCCTTTATGGGGGATGCGGCCACCAACACGGGGAACTTTCACGAGGGCCTGAACATGGCCTCCATCTGGAAGCTGCCCGTGGTGGTGGTGGTGGAGAACAACCACTATGGCGTCTCCACGAACATCCGCGATAGCTGCTGTCTCGAGGACCTCTCGCAGCGCGCGGCGAGCTATGGCGTGCGGGGCGTGCGCGTGGACGGCAACGACGTGCTGGCGGTGTACCAGGCGGCGGCCGAAGCGGTGGCGCAGGCTCGGCGAGGCGATGGTCCCACCCTGCTGGTGACCGAGACCTACCGCATCGAGGGGCACTATATCGGCGAGCCCGAAGTGTACCGCAGCCGAGCCGAGGTACAGGAGCAGCGCGCCAAGGACCCCATCGCGCGTTTCCACCGCACGCTGACAGAAGCCGCCATGGTCACGGCGGAGGAGCTGGACGCCATCGACGCGGAGATCCGGCAAGAGATCGTAGGTGCGGTGCAATTCGCTCGGGAGAGCCCCGAGCCGGATCCCGCCACCGCGACGGAGTATGTTTACGCTTAGAGGGCGTGCGGCGTCGTGCCTTCGTTCCTCGAATGAATTCGAGGTTGATAGACGAAACGTGATAAATCACGTTATTAAGGCATTTTAATCCATCTCACCGGTCTAAAACGTACTAAAACGTGATTCATCACGTTTGGTTTATCAACACCGGAATTCATTCCGGTGAGGTGTACGCCTAAGAAGGCGAGCCAGGATGACGAATGCTAGTGCAAGCTGCTACCAAGATAACAGGCCCGTCAGGCTTGGTCGAAGGCGCGTTGCAGGTCGGCGATGACGATCTTTTTTATCTGTAGCATGGCATTCATGGCGGCCAGGGCTTTTTTCCGGTTGGGGCTGTCCAGGAGCTCGCCCATCTGCTTGGGGACGATCTGCCAAGAGAGGCCAAACTGGTCTTTGAGCCAGCCACATTGCTCGGCCTCAGGAACGGCGGAGAGCTTGTTCCAAAAGTAGTCGACCTCTTCCTGGCCGTCGCACTCGACATAAAACGATATCGCTTCGTTGAAGCGGAAGAGGGGGCCTCCGTCAAGGGCCATGAATCTCTGGCCGGCGAGCTCAAAGATGGCGGTAAGGACCTTGCCGGCCATCTCATCGGCCCCTGGGACTTGCATGCCTGGCTCGTAGCGTGTGATACTGATGATCCGGGATAGCTGACCCTTGTGCGGCGACCCATTAAAGACGGAGACGTAAAAGTTGATCGCCTGCTCGCATTCCTTGTCGAACCAAAGCGATGGCACGATCTTTTGCATACCGTTCATGCGCGTGAACTCCTTTCAGGACTCGGGCACTCGTGGCGTGTGGAGGGCGAGATAGATCGTCGCGGCGACTTGTGATGGGAGCGGGGTGAAGATGATCCATATATCATTATAAGCGCTTTTAGCTGACTTGATAAATGCAACCCCAGGGCTTTAGCAAAGTCGCTGCGCCTGTGAAATTAGATGCAAACAACAGGGTTTGGCTATAGTGCGCGGGGATCCTTCCCTTCGGTCAGGATGACAGGATGGCGACAATGCCAAAGCCCTGATGCAACCCTTGCTTGACCAGGAGATTAGCATGGACCGCAACCAAGACGCGAAAAACGACACCACAACCCAGCGCGACGCTACCTCGCTGGGCGCGGCCACGGCGGCCATGCCGAGCGACCTCATCGTGCAGATCGCGCCGGGCGCGCCCGCGCGCGAGATGACCTATCAAGAGGCCATTCGCGAGGCGCTGCGGGAGGAGATGGTGCGAGACGAGCGCGTCTTTCTCCTGGGCGAGGATATCGGCGTGCACGGCGGCGCTTTTGGCGTGACGCGCACGCTGTACGACCAGTTCGGGCCGGAGCGTGTACGCAACACCCCCATCTCGGAGAACACCATCGTGGGGGCGGCGACGGGCGCGGCGCTGGTGGGGATGCGCCCGGTGGCGGAGATCATGTTCATCGATTTTTCCGGCCTGGCCATGGACCAGATCGCCAACCAGGCGGCCAAGCTGCGCCTGATGACCGGCGGGCAGGCCAAGGTGCCCTGGGTGGTGCGCATGCCCCAGGGCGGGGGGGCGGGCAAGAGCACCGCGGCGCAGCATTCGCAGAGCCTGGAGGTGTGGTACGCCCATATCCCCGGGCTGAAAGTGGTGTTTCCCTCGACACCCTATGATGCCAAGGGCTTGCTGGTGGCGGCTATCCGCGACGACAACCCGGTGATCTTTTTGGAGCACAAGTTCCTCTACTCTTTCCGCGGGCTGGTACCCGAGCAGGACTATGTGTTGCCTATTGGGCAATGCGATATCAAGCGCGAGGGACAGGATGTGACGGTGGTGGCCTCGGGGTATATGGTGTGGCACGCCATGATGGCCGCCAGGCTCCTCGAGCCGGAGGGGATCAGCGTGGAGGTGGTGGACGTGCGCACCATCAGCCCGTTGGACGAGGAGACGATCGGGCGCTCGGCGCGCAAGACGGGGCGGGTGGTGCTGGTGGCCGAGGCCTGCCGTTCCTACGGCCCCACGGGAGAGTGGGGGATGGTGGTGATGGAGCAGGCCTACGATTACCTGGATGCGCCGATCGTGCGCGTAACGGGGCGCCATGCTCCCGTGCCCTTTGCCAACAGCCTGGAGCACGGGGCCTGGCCCACGACGCAGGATGTGGTGGCGGCCATTCGCAAGGTG
>CAYQDH010000465.1:0-4570 GCA_964416075.1 uncultured Anaerolineales bacterium
AATGGTGAGCTTTTCCCGGCCCACCCCCTCCAACAAATGTCTGAAACTCCCGCACACCGTTCTCTTTTCCATAGCTTCCTTTTACCCACGTATCCTTTATGATTCCCTTATCTGTGTCAATCCTACTTAATCGGTGTTTATCTGTATGAGATCCGCGTCCCGCCTACGCCCTCAAGCCAACACCCAAATATGCGAGCTCTGCTTGGGGAACAGCGTGTCCAGCAGCACCCTCGCCTCGTCCGACGCCACCGAGCAATCGGGAAAGCTGGCGCGCAGCTCATCCGTGCTCTGGTACCCCACCAAGAGCTTGATGAATGTGCGGTCGGGGAAAGCAGCCGACGCGCGCTGCCCCGCGGGCTCCCAAGGCTGCACCGCCGTCAGCTTGCCGCCATCGAACACCAGTCTGAGCCCATCGCGGTAAAAGCTCAGCTTGAGCTCGCCACTATGCCCCACCGCATAGGAGTCCGCCAGGCGCTGCTCCAGTACAGGGGCGATGTGCCTGACGAAATCTGCCAGGTCTACAATGCGGATATACCAGGCGTAAAGCCGGTAAGTATGCGGCAGTCCCCGCCGGAAGACGTCGTACAACGGATGCTCGGCGCCAAACCAGAACTGCAGCATCTGATAGCTTTCCTGGGGGGCCTTGGCCACAAGCTCGCGGCCCACCGCATCGAGATAGCGCAGAACGGAAGGCGTCACGGCCAGCCAGGAGACGCCATCTCTGAGCTCATAGCCCGTGGCCGCCACGGCCTGGTGGTGCAGCCATGGCACATGGGCCACGTAACCCAGCGGCACACCCTGTGGCGTCTCGATGACACGCAGAGCGAACTTGGCATCGCTGCGTTCTCGACGCCCGTGCAGTTCGTAGAGCCACATCTGCTCATCGTAGGGACAAGCAATCAGCTTGCGCTGCGTCGCCGCAGCATAGACCTGCGACATAAAGGGGATGTCGTCTGCTACAGCCGGGCGCACGCGATACGGCTCCTCTTCACCTTCCTTGAGCCTGGGCACGTGAGCGGGATAGCACCCGCGCCCCCCTTCTAGCTCCATGGCCATCTCGTAGCCAAATTGCCGGTAAAAGTTGGGGATACCGGTGATGGCCTGCATCTTGTGGCCACGCTCCCGGCTCCAACGGTGCACCACCTCGAACTGCGCACGGATCAGGCCCCGTCCCCGCACCTCCGGACGGGTCGCCACGATCTCCACGCGCCCCACCCCAAAGGGGATCCCCGCATAGGTCCACCTCTGCGAGATCAGGCAGAGCGCGGAAACAACCGCATGGGTGCGCGTGTCCTCCACCACGGTAAAGTCGCTCGCCCGCACCGTAGGATGCCCGGGTCTAACCAGGTCATACACGTATGCCCTGATCGCCTCTTCCGATTCACCCGGCTCCTGCCCGAATATTTCGCCAAAGAAGGCGGCCAGCGCGTCAGCATCGGCCTCGCTGCCGGTGCGCAGCGCCAGGTTATCGCCCAGGTCACGGATCACTTGGTTCAACGATGCTACTCCTTGTCCCCAGCATTTCTGCTCCGCGGCGACCATGGGCATCGCCCTGGCTCAGAGCCAGCGTGTCACCTCGCTCAGCAGCTTGCGCGGCCTGGCTGGCGGGCTCTCGGCCGGGTAACCCAAAGACACGGCGGCGATCAAGGCGGACTTTTCCCCCAACCACTGGCATAGCCCTTCGTAGGCCGAAAAGACATCACAGATCCACAGCGACCCCAGGCCCAGCTCTTGTGCCGCCAGCAGCATGTTCTGGATCGCTGCACCGGCAGACTGGATATTGACCACGTCCATGAAATTCTGCTCGATAGAATGGGCCAGCCAGGGAGGCATCCCCTGTGGGTTGAAAATGAAGATGGTCACCGGCGCCTGCTCCATCACCTTGGTTGTCCATTCGGCGCTGCCGATCTCTTGCCCCTCTGCCTTCTCTTTGGCGATCCCCTCGCGCATGATGCGCACCATCTCGGCACGCTTGTCCCCCCGCACGACCACGAAACGCCAGGGCTGGCGGTTCTTCCCCGAAGGGGCCTGGATGGCCGCCGTGAGCACGGCCTGCAATACCTCGTCGGGCACTGGCTTGTCCTGGAACTTGCGAATACTGCGCCGCGCGGCGATGGCTTCTAGCGTATTCAAGACCCATACTCCTTATTCGGAACCATTCCTGGATGCCACGACCATAGCGCTACAGTAACACAATTGCCTCCACTCCTGCAAACCGGATTGCCGGTACTACCCTCGTCTCTGTGTTGGGTGACGCGCCACCCACTCCCATGCCGCGCACCCCCGCACCCGTAGCGACTCCGACCCAGGTTAGGGACCAAATCCTACCTTGGACCGATGACACGGGCTGCGCAAAGCGCTAATATGGGGCTACAGATAGCTGCCAATGTGGGTTACCCTGAGACCACGCCAGCGATGACCAGAGGACGAGAGTCATATGAACCGCCGCCCTTCATCTACCCATTTCATCCAGGCGCTACCAGATCCGCTCGATCTGCTCCCTGCCCCGGGTGTTGGCGCGTCGCCCCCGGCGCTACCAACCGCGACCGTCGATCTGAGCCCCGGCGCTGTCTTTGACCTGCACGCCGGCGCCGTCTACAAACGGTTCGGCGGCAAGATCGCGCAGATGTTCGCCTTCAACGGTTCTATCCCCGGCCCCACACTCAAGGTGGCGCAGGACTCGGAGGTGATCGTGCACTTTACCAACGATCTGGATAGCGATGCGTTGGTGCATTGGCACGGCTTGCGCATGAGCAACCTCTTCGATGGACTCCCCCGGGGCAATCAGCATAGTACGCACCTTCAGGTGCCGCCGGGCGGCAGCTTCTCCTACCGCCTGCGCTTCCCCGATCCGGGCCTCTTTTGGTACCACAACTACACGCGAGGTGATTGCTCGCCTGCGCATGGCCTTTACGGGGGGATCATCGTTATGCCCAGCGACCCAGGCTATTGGCCCTCTGCCGACCGTGAGCTGGTGCTCATACTCGACGAGATCCTCTTGCGTGTCGGTAACGCCGCCGTGATCGACCCCCGGCCTACGGATGAGACCGCTCCTGCCGAGTGCGACCGCCTGACGCTGCTCAACGGAGATTCGAGTTGTGCACTGCAGGCGCATCGCGGTCAAGTGGTGCGTCTCTACCTGGCCAACGTGGCCAACACTCGCATCTTTCGCCTGAGCATTCCCGGCGCACAGGTTAAATACATCGGTGGCGATGTAGGACGTGTAGAACGCGAGATCCTGATCAACGAGGTCTCTCTCTGCCCCTGGCAGAGAGTCATCGTCGATCTGTTCTTTGAGCAGGCAGGACATTATCGCATAGAGGACCACGCGCCAGGCGGCGTTCGCGTGCTGGGGTGTGTTGAGGTCTCAGAACCAGTGGCAGACGCTCGCTTATCACAGGCTTTTCGTGTCCTGCGCCAGAGCGATGCGTTGCGCATGGAACGTGACACGCTCCTCGCCGACTGGGAGCGGCAGCCCGATAGGGTCCTGCTCCTCACAGCGGGTGCGGCCGAGCCGGAGCCATTTCTTGAGGGGCATCCCGGCCGAGGGCTCGAACGAGAGGCAGCAGCTGCCAAGCGCGCCTACGTGGTCCCTAACGGAGAGAACAGTCCCTGGCAAGTGGTGGATCTGGGCACCGGCGCGGTCAACGATCAGATCGATTGGTCCTTTGGCGCCGGGGACAGAGTCAGAATCCGCCTTGTACACGAACCAGCTGCTGGCGCAGATATACAACACCCCGTCCATTTCCATGGGCAACGCTTTCTGGTGTTGGCCCACAACGGCGCACGGAGCGACAACCTGGTCTGGCAGGATTCTCTGCTGCTTCGGGCGGGTGATACCATCGACCTCCTATTGGAGGCCGCCAATCCCGGGGCCTGGCAGGTCCATTTCCACAGGCCGGGGTATGGCGAAAGCCACATGTTGTTCACGCTTCACGTGCAGTAGCCGCCTGTGGCGCATACGGGCTGATCGTAGGAGACGGCGCCGACGAGGGCGTCGAAGCGGGTGAAAGGGGTCCCATGGAAGATCTGAGCATAAAAACACTGGACAATAACGATATATGGCTCCCGGCGGCAGAGCTTCAGGCTTTTGCGTCCAGCGTGCGCGGCGACGTCATCACGAAAGGTCATGACGCGTACGGCCAAGCCCGCAAAGTGTGGAACGGCATGATCGACAAATATCCCGCGCTCATCGTGCGCTGCACCGGCGTCGCGGATGCCATCGCCAGCGTAAACCTGGCCCGCGAGCACAACCTGCTACTGGCCGTTCGGGGTGGGGGTCACAATGTGGCTGGCACCGCCTTGGCTGATGGGGGGCTGGTTATCGATCTCTCGCCCATGCGTGCCGTGTGGGTCGATCCTCAGAGACGGACCATGCGCGTGCAGGGCGGCGCAACACTGGGCGATGTGGACCACGAGACCCAGGCCTTCGGACTGGCCACGCCCGTGGGTGTGGTCTCCGAGACGGGTATTGCAGGGTTGACATTGGGAGGGGGTTACGGATGGCTCACCCGTAAGCATGGTTTGACCATCGATAACCTCCTATCCACCGACGTCGTGACCGCCGACG
>CAYQDH010000466.1:0-728 GCA_964416075.1 uncultured Anaerolineales bacterium
GATTACTTTGGCGTAGACAAGCTGCCCCTGCCCGGCTTGCCGGTGATCGCCATCCCCACCACCGCAGGGACCGGGAGCGAGGTATCCCCAGCCTGTGTCTTTGTGGATTCGCGCGACCACACCAAAAAGGGCGTGCGCTCCGATTTCGTCCTGCCGCGGGCGGCGATCCTCGATCCCGAGCTCACCCTCTCCTTGCCGCAGCCGCTTACGGCTTCGACCGGGATCGATGCCTTGACCCACGCCATCGAGTGTTACACGTCACCGCGCGCCACCTTGATCAACGACTTGGTGGCGGAAAAGGCCATCGCCCTTATCGGCGAGAACATCCGCACCGCCTATGCCCGCGGCGAGGATCTGGCGGCGCGCAATGGGATGCTGATGGGCAGCCTGCTGGCAGGTATGGCGCTGGCCATCGCTAACGTGGGGGTGGTGCATGCCCTGGCCCAGACCATTGGGGGTATGGTGCACGTGCCGCACGGCGTGGCCAATGCCCTCCTTCTTCCGCATGTGATGGCCTTCAACCGCATCGGCTGCCGGGAGAAATACGCCAGGGTGGCGGCGTTGCTGGGCGAGAGGACCGAGGGGCTCTCCCTGGAGGATGCCTCGCTCGCGGCGGTCTCGGCCGTGCGCCGGCTGACACAGGACCTGCAACTACCCCAGCGCTTGCGAGAGGTGGACGTGCCCGAGGATCTATTGCAGATCGTGGCCCGGCGCTGTCTGGAGACCCA
>CAYQDH010000466.1:738-4568 GCA_964416075.1 uncultured Anaerolineales bacterium
GCGCATCGTGAACAACAACCCGCGCACCGTGAGCGAGGACGAGGCCGAGGACCTGCTCAAAAGGGCCTGGTGAACAACGGGAGCGCGCGACCTACAACGACGCAAGTCGCGCGCTCCCGTGGTCCTGTCAAGGCCGCTATTTCGCCCCGGTAATCTGGGCCACGCGGTCGAAAAACGCGCGCTTGAAGGGCGTGTTGATGGTCCAGTTGACCGGCGGCGTCTGGTAGCCGCTGAGCTCCTCCCAGGGGCCCTTGTTCCAACGCGGCTTGTCGCCATACCACACATAGGGATCGTCCGCCTGGCCTTCGAACCCCTGGTCATAGTAGCCCCAGGAGGCGCCGTTGCGCCAGGCCGCGTCCAGGTTGGGCACGGCCGGCGAGTCCTCGTTGATCAGGATCGGCTTGGGGTTAGCGCGATAGGCCGGCATCTCCTGGATGTAGCGGATGGCCGCCTCCAACTGCGGCGGTCGCGTGCCGTTGCCGTGGATCAGCACGTAATCGGCCGCCTCGACGAACTGTGGCGACGGGATGCACCGCATCCGCTCCACGTTCACCCCCCCGCCGCTGGTGGAATAGAGGAATCCCGGATGGTCGGCGCGCAGGCGCTCCACCATCTCGTGCACGCGATCCCAGCCGAACATACCATAGGGCGTATGATCGACCACCACATCCACCTCGTTGGCCAGCTCGATGAGGATGTTGCGGTGCCCCGTCCCTTCCAGAAAGCGCAGCGCCTCATGGGCGGCGCGCCAGATCGCGGCTTCGTCCTTCATGCGCAGGAGCATCGTCCAGTAGAAAAAGCTGACGATCGAGACCATCCCCAGCTCATCGGCCCGCCTGAGGATCCTGGATAGGCGATCCGCATAGGCCGCCTTGAGCTCACCCTCGGGTGTAAAGCCGTTGTTGTCGTAATGCTGGTAGATCTCGGGCACATAGAGCGGGCCCCCGCCTTGCAGGTCGACGGTGAACCCCAGCACACCGTGAGCCACCCACAGCGGGAGAGCATCGCAGAACTGGTCCGTGTTGCGGTCCGGGTCCCACACGCCAGTATCCGGATAGGCCCAATGCACGCGCGTCTCGGGGTTGGCGTCGTCGTAGATGGCCTGCACGGCGCGGACGTTGAACAGCAAGCCCTGGATCTTTGTGCCTTCGAAGGTGCGCCCCGCGTAGGTGGGCTGCCCATCGATCACAAACTCGGTGCCCTGGATGCTAACGGTGCTCATTGCCCCTCCTTACTGTGCTACAGATTCGCCCCACAAGCCTGTAGGGCGCGCTTCAAGCTTGCCCGACCCTGTACGGTGAGCTTTTAGTCGCCGCTCATAGATCATCTCGCTTTTCTCCGGAGGAGACCAAGCAATCGGGAAGGCTGTTCGCTTCGATATATTGCCCGGTGATGTGCCGTGCGGCGGGCGACGCCATAAAGACAACCAGCGCCACATTCTCCTCGGGCTGCGGCCGGATGCCCGTCTCCAGCATCGCGCGCACGCCCTGGCTGCGCGGTCCCCCGGCGACGCCATCACCCGCCACCTGGTGCCAGAGCCGTGTCACGCCCCAGACGCCGATGGCGTTCGCGTTGACGCCGTAGGGTTTGAGCTCCTCGGCCAGCGTCCGCGTAAAATGTGACACGCCCGCCTTGGAGGCCGAGTACCCGCTATAGTTCGGCATGGGGTCGCGTCCGGCGCCCGAAGACACATTGATGATCGTCCCATACCGGCGGGCCACCATGGAGGGCAGGACCGCCCGGCAGCACAGGAAGGTCCCCACCAGGTTGATCTCGATGGTGCGCACCCACTGCCCTGGGTCGACCTCCCACGCCAGGCCGGGCGGCCCCTGGATTCCCGCGGCGTTGACCAGCACGTCGATGTGGCCGAAATGGCCGAGCGTTGCCTCGACCATAGCTTCGACCTGGTCGCGCTGCGATACATCGGCCGCCAGAGGCAGCACGTCGCTGCCCAGCTTGCCCAGCTCGCCGGCCAGCGCTTCGATCTCGGAACGATGGCGCGACACGACAGCCAAGCTGGCGCCCTCGCGGGCCAGCCCCCAGGCCAGCGCCTCGCCGACGCCGTGGCTTGCCCCTGTCAGCAGAATGACTCGATCCTCCAGTTGTCCAGCCATCTTGTGCACCTTCATCAGCGGTCAGTAGCCGAGGCATCCTGCCTCGCCTTACGCCTGTACCTTTACCAGCGGTCGGCCAGCAAGTAGCCGGGCATCCTGCCTCGCCTTACACCTATACCTTTACCAGCGGTCGGCCAGTCAGTAGCCGAGGCATCCTGCCTCGCCTTACGCCTATACCTTTATGACCGATCAGCCTGGCCAGCGCAGCCCAGGGCTCGCATATACCCGGATACCAGCGATCGTACGGCATCCCGCGCTGGCCCATAGATCCGTCGCGTGTCGGGATAGGAGCGCCCCAAGGCCGCCCGTTCTCGCTCCACCACGTCCAGAAAAGCCACCCGCAGGGCGCTGGCGAAGCGCATGGCCGTGATCCCCGTGCGCACCAGTTCCCGGATCGCCTCCTCGGGCGTGCCGGACCCTCCGTGCAGCACCAGGTAAGCGTCCGTGACCCCAGCGATGCGGCGGAGCCGGGCAAAGTCGAGCGTGGGAGGGTTATCCGGGATTCCCGACTCGGTGCCGATCGAAACCGCCAGCGCATCGATACCCGTTTCGGCCACAAAGCGTGGGACCTCGTCAGGGTCCGTCATCACGGTCTGCTCGGCGTAGGGCCCACGAGACTCAAAGGTGCGCCGCACCGTGCCCAACTCTCCCTCCACGAGCACCCCGGCCAGGTGCGCCACCTCGCAGACCTGGCGCGTCAGGCGGATGTTCTCTTCCAGCGTGCCGTGCGAGGCATCGATCATCAGCCCCGTGTGGCCGTTGAGCATGCACTGCAGGCAAAAGGCCAGGGATGACGCATGGTCCACCATCAGCGCCACGGGCACCGTGCTGCGCTCAGCGGCGTAGCGTCCGATCTGCTCCAGGTACCCCGGGCCCGCAGCCAGGATATCCTCCTGCCAGAGCATCAGGACGAGCGGAGAGCGGGTGTCCTCGGCGGCGCCGACGATGGCCTGGATCATCTCCAGGTTCTCGGCGCAAAAGCCGCCGATGGCGTATCGTCCCTCGCGCGCCCGACGATATATCTCCCCAGCCTTGACCAGCGCCATGATCTCCCTTCCATGATGCCCATTCCTGAGCTTCGCTCGAGGAACGGTGGCAATGTCGTGAGTAACGACCACGACGATTGTAGAGCGTATTGGAGCATTTGCCAAGGCAAGTGCTCCACACGCTATCGCTGCATCGATCTTGGCGTCACGCGCTCTTGGCATTATAATAGAGGTCTAATAAGACATATTTACTCCGAATAGTGAAGGGGAGATGTAGGATGAACAGTCTATGGCAGAACATGGCTGTCTGGCAGCGCCTGGCCGTCGGCGTTGTGGCCCTCGCCGTGCTCCTCGGCGGCAGCCTAGCCTGGGGCAGCCGTGCAAGCGGCAGAAGCGAACTGGCGGCTGGCGACGTAACGCCAGGCGCCGTGTGCCCGGTCGAACCGCCATCCGGCCAAGTAGCGATCGGCGAACCGACGCCCGAGACGCCGGATCCGGCGCGTGCCAACGAGGTATGGACAGCCTCGGACAAGACCGAGCTGGCTACCTTTGCCCTGGGTTGATTTTGGGGCTCGGACTCCCAGTTTGGGAGCCTCAAGGGTGTGCTACGCACCCGCGTGGGCTATGCCGGCGGCACCAAAGCCAACCCCACTTATTATGACCTGGGCAATCACACCGAGGCCGTACAGGTGGAGTACGATCCCTCGCAGATCAGCTACGACGAGCTCTT
>CAYQDH010000467.1:0-4552 GCA_964416075.1 uncultured Anaerolineales bacterium
TACTTGGGTAAAAGGAAGCTATGGAAAAGAGAACTTGTTGCGGGAGTTTCAGACATTTGTTGGAGGGGGTGGGCCGGGAAAAGCTCACCATTACGGCGGTCAAGACGACGCGCCTGACCTACAAGGTTCCTGCGGGGAACTATTGCGAGGAGGCGGGGCCCATCGTTACCCCCTCACGTAGCCTTGCCATCGTGCAGCTGTTCACCGACCAGGGGCTGGTGGGGATCGGGCCGGGGGCGGTGGGGGGAGCGGACGAATCGTGGAAGGTGATCGGTCGCAACCCCTTTGACGTAGAGCTTCTGGGCCTCTCGGGTGGCCTGGATGTGGCCTGCTGGGACCTGATCGGCCAAGCCGTGGGGTTGCCGGTGTACCGCCTGCTGGCCACGGACCACGAGCCGAACCCGCGGGTGCA
Source organism: uncultured Anaerolineales bacterium (assembly GCA_964416075.1). Classification (GTDB taxonomy): domain Bacteria; phylum Chloroflexota; class Anaerolineae; order UBA1429; family UBA1429; genus CAYQDH01. The sequence continues at coordinate 413 of CAYQDH010000467.1, forward strand.
TGTCTACGCTAGCGGCGGGGTGAACTGGACCTTTTACGACCGGGGGGACGGCAAGCCCTATGGCGCGGATGCGCTGATCGAGGAGGCGCTGAGATACAAGGCGCTGGGGTTCGACGCCTTCAAGTGGCGGCCGGGCACCGATTGGGAGGAGGCCGGGATGACCGCGGGCCAGTTGGGGGAGACGGTTTGCCGCAAGCTGCGCGAGGCAGTGGGCCCCGAGTTCAAGCTGGGGCTGGAGAAAAAGGCCTGGGATGCCTGGACGCTGGAGCAGTGCCTGGAGATCGCGCCCATCATCAACGATTTGGGCTATTACTTTTTCGAGCAGCCGATGATGGACCTGGGGGGAGAGAAGCAGTTCGAGGACTACCTCCGGCTCAAGTCGTTGATGCCCCGGGTGATGCTCTGGGGCGGGGAGAACTTGCACAACCGCTTCCAGGCGCGCCCCTTTATCGAGCGGGGGATCTATGACGTGCTGCAGACCGACTGCATCGGCCTGGGGATCACCGAGAACTGGCATGTCGCCCGGCAGGCGGCTTACTATGGGCGCAAGATGGTGCCGCACAACTGGTGGAGTGCGTTAGGCACGATGTGCAACACGCATTTCGTAGCTGGCGTGCCCAACGGGTTCATGTGCGAGTTCTTTATGTATCCCAACACGATCTGGCGCGATGTGCTCTTCCGCGAGCCCTACAAGGTGGAGAACGGCTACATCACGCTCAGCGACAAGCCGGGATTTGGGGTAGAGCTGGTTGACCTGGCCGAGCTGGAGGCGCGCTATCCGTACGATCCCGATTACCCGGCCATTCTGCCAAACCCACGGTTTCCGCATGCCTGGGAGCGGGCCAAGGCGCGCGAGCGCGCGGTGATCGAGCATTACTTGGGCAAGGGCGGGCGCAGGTAGCTGGAACAAAGAGCGGGCCTGGAGCCCCGCGGTCCAGGATGGGCAGCATCAATACGGACCGCGGCACTCCAGGGCCGCTTCCCCGTGGCGGCAGAAATGTGCCTGGAGCGCCGCGCGCCCCTGCGGTACATGGGAAGGATGGCGCGGACATCCGGTCTGGCGGATTATCTCTTCCGGTCTTGCCAACGCCTCGCTAGCTTGCTGTGCTAGGCGTAGGCGACCGCTGGTACGGGGTAGGCCGCGGCTGGCGCAAGCTCGAACTCGATGACCATGGCCTCGATGACCTTGTCACCGAAGGCGCGGGCCACCGAGATGCGATGGTGCCCATCGCGCACATAGTATGCGTCGCCGATCACGATCAATGACACCGCCGGCAGCGCGATGCCACGCACCCGAGCTTTGGCCACACTGTACCAGCGGGTGCAGGTCTCCGTCTGGGTGGGGCGGAAGCGATCATCGAAATCGGTGCTGTGGCCCTCGGAGCCGGTGATCTGGTCTATGCGCACCATGCGCAGGTCCAGGTTTTGTTGCCCACAGATGGTGTGACCAGCCAGGGCCTGGGCTGATGGTCTGTGCTACGCGGTCATAGCCAGGGTCTGGGTTTTCTCCTCGACCATCTTGACCAGATCCTGGATGGCCTCCGCCTCATTCTCATCCAGGTAGACCTCGCCACACTGCTCGCAGACCCATGCGGGCACGGCGTCCAAAAGCATGTGAAGGTTCTTACGATCGACATGGAAAGGAGCAAGGCCTCTCTTCAGTTCTCCCTGGCAGTACATGCACTTCACTGTTTGATCCTCACTCTCAAATCCGCTGACCATGAACGCGCATCGGGGAGGTAAGCGGTGATAACAGCCACATAGTCATCCTTTGGGGAGCACACCACATGTATCGGACGGTTGTCATCCCCAAAGCCGAGCATGAGGCAACTGTGACCGCGCGCATCTTCTGGGTAGTCCTCGATGACCTCACCATATGTGAGTACTCGTCGCACCTCTGCCGTGCTGATCATCCGATCAGGCCACAGCATCTGTCGAAGGGCATGCGGTAGAAAGAGTATCCGTTTGCTTGCTGCTGCGCGCACCATCGAGAGTACATCGGACTGCTCGTGCATGATGTGGTGTATCTTCCTGACCAGAAGTAAGCTTCATGATAGCATAAACTGCGCACCCTACCAACTGGTCCGATGAAACCGCTTTATGGGAGGTGGCCCGCATCTAGAGAGAAGGCTCAATATTGATCTAGTGCTGCCAAGGATGTACAATCGGCTCAGGTCGGGCGCGGAATAGTCGTATATGGGAGGGGCTGAGCGATGGCTCATCTGGCGCTACGGCTGTTGGGGCCCCTGGAGATCCTGCTGGATGGTCAGCCGGTGACCATGATCAAGCGGGCCAAGGCGCGCGAGCGCGCGGTGATCGAGCATTACTTGGGCAAGGGCGGGCGCAGGTAGCTGGAACAAAGAGCGGGCCTGGAGCCCCGCGGTCCAGGATGGGCAGCATCAATACGGACCGCGGCACTCCAGGGCCGCTTCCCCGTGGCGGCAGAAATGTGCCTGGAGCGCCGCGCGCCCCTGCGGTACATGGGAAGGATGGCGCGGACATCCGGTCTGGCGGGGCAGGCGCTGGCGCTGTATGAGGCGATCGAGCATCCCGACGCGGCGGTGGTGCGCGAGCGGTTGGCGCAGTGGTGGGCGGCGGGCAGCGAGTGATCCACGGTCTTGCAGCCTTGTGCTGGCGTCCCAGCACCAGCTCGTACTGACCTGCCCTGGCGGCAAGGCGGGACCTGCTAGGTCTCGGGGGACATCCGTGTAGATCGCACCTTGCGGCCACAGGGTAGTCACAAACACGGCGAGGAGGAACGCAGATGCAAGCTGACACGGAAAAAGGCCTCATGTTCGATGTGCGCGATTTCGGCGCCGTAGGGGATGGCGCCACCCACGACGGCGCCGCGATACAGCAGGCCATCGAGGCCTGCGCGGCGAGCGGTGGAGGGAGGGTGGTCCTGCATCAGGGCAAGTTCCTCAGCGGCACCCTACACTTGCGCAGCCATGTGGAACTGCACCTGACCTCTACGGCCGTGTTGCTGGGTAGCCGCGACCTGGCCGACTATTACCTCGATCCGGAAGCGCCCTATCGCGTCATCGGCCGCTCGCTGATCTACGCACGGGGCTGCGAGCACATTGCTATCACCGGGCAGGGCACGGTCGATGGGCAGGGGCGGGCCTTTGGCAGAACGGAGCGCAGCGCACGGCCCACGCTGATCCGCTGGCGCGACTGCACCGATGCTCGCATCGAGTCGGTGCTGCTGAAGGATGGCGCGGCCTTTACCGTCCATCCGATCCACTGCCGCCAGCTGCGGTTCGAGGGGCTGCGCATCGAGAGCGTGGTCATGCCCAACAGCGACGGCTTGGATATCGACGGCTGCCAGGATGTTTTCGTCTCCAACTGCAACATCCATAGCGGGGACGACAGCATCGCCCTCAAGGCCATCGAGCCGGGCGCGCCCTGCCGCGATATCGTCATCAGCAACTGCATCCTCAGCTCCCTCTGCGCCGCAATACGCATCGGCCCCGACGCCCTCGAGAATATCGAGCGGATCGCCGTCTCCAATTGCGTGATCCGCGACACGCGCCTGAATGGCATCAAGATCCAGGAGTCGTTCGGGGCGCAGATGAGGGACATGGTCTTTTCCAATATCGTGATGGACAATGTCGTCGGGCCGATCTCGCTGCGCCTGGCGGGGTGGGCCATGGGGGCGGGCAATGTCTGGGCCGTCTTCGACGACAGTCGGTGGGAGGAGGGCAAGCTGCGGAACATCCTCTTCGATAATATCCGGGGGCGCGCCGCGCCGAGCGAGTGGAAATCGGGCATCTCGATCACGGGGGCCGGCCGGGCTAAGCCGCAGCAGATCACCTTCAGCAACATCGACATTGCGTTTCCCGGTGGGGGCAGGGCCGAGGATGGGGCGCGCCGCGATCTACCCGACCTGGCCAGGGACTATCCGGAGTGCTACATCTTGGGCGTGCTGCCCGCCTACGGCCTGTATGTGCACCATGCAAAGGACCTGACGCTTCACAACGTGCGTTTCCACCTGGAAGGGGAAGACCTGCGCCCGGCCCTGGTGTGTGACGATGTGCAGGATCTGGAACTGGTGGGGTTCAAGGCCGAGGGCCACGCGCAGGCGGAGGCGCTGCTGCGGCTGCAGAACACTCGCCGGGCCTTTATCACTGCTTGTAGGCC
>CAYQDH010000468.1:0-4524 GCA_964416075.1 uncultured Anaerolineales bacterium
TCGAAAAGGCCGACCGTCAGGTAACCTTCATGGCCGGCGATGTCGAACTTGTGGGTCACGGCCTGCCGGGTTTCCGGCAAGCGCCGCCGCAGGGGTTGGCCGGCTTCGAGCCGCAGTTTGGCCACCTCCTCCTCGAGTTCGCGAATTCGGGCGCCTTCGGCGGAGGGTGCGGCGCCGTCTTCGGTGGTCTTCCTGGTATTGAGCGGCTGGGAGCGCTTCGAGCCATCCCGGTAAATCGCGACGCATTTGAGGCCCATTTTCCACGCCTGGATATAGGCATCCTCAATATCGGCCACGGTGCATTCGTTGGGCAGGTTAACGGTTTTGGAAATGGCGCCGCTAATGAACGGCTGCGCGGCGCCCATCATCTTGAGATGGGCAAGGTAATGAATGCTGCGCTTGCCGCGGAAGGCTTTGAATGCGCAGTCAAAAACCTCAAGGTGCTCCGGTTTCAACCCGCTCTTGAGCCCCTCGCCCTTTTCTTCCACGTCTTCGATCGTGTCGAACTTCTCGATGTGGGCCACGATGCCTTTGATCTGGTCGGGGCTATAGCCGAGGCGTTCCAAAGCGTCCGGCACGGTGCGATTGACAATCTTGAGCATGCCGCCCCCCGCCAGGAGTTTGTATTTGACCAAGGCGATATCGGGCTCGACGCCGGTGGTATCGCAATCCATCAGGAAGGCAATCGTTCCGGTCGGGGCGAGCACGGTGACCTGGGCATTGCGATAGCCCGTGTTGTTCTGCGCACTGCCACTGTGAAAAAGAATGTCTATAAAGTTCTGTGGATCGGGATAGTCCGCGATCCAGCCCGCCGAAAAAATCTGGTAACGGCGCAGGTTCAAATCATCCAAGAAATCGCTCCACTCGACCTCTTCGACGGTCATCTCCAGGCCCAGGTTCTCTTGAATCATGCTGATGATGGCCCGTGTAAAGGGGGACATTTGGCCGCTGGTGCCGCTGATAGCCAGCGCGATCTCGGGCATAGCCCCCGGGGCACCGTAACGAGAACTGGCCAACAGCTCGCGCGCACGCGCGGGATCGTAGGACAAGCCCTCGTAGCTGGCATCGTAGCCAGGCATACCCGGCGGCAGGATGCCCCTGGCCGGCGAAGCCGTACCCTTGAGCACCAGATCGGTGAGCTTGTCTTTGTCGATGGCCTGGGCAAACGCTTGCCTCACCGCCGGATCGTCGAACGGCGGCAGGTCCACATTCAAGCCGAGGTACTGCACGCTCAGCTCCGGCATGGCGCGATGCTCGAGATAGAGCGGATTTTCGGGGTCCAGGATACGCTCGATCTCTGACGAATCGACCGCCACGATATCCAGGCGATCGTTCTCGTACATGGTGATGGGCAGGCCCCCATTGAGCGTAAACTCGACCCGTTCCAGCGCCAGAGGGCCGCCATAGTATCGCGTATTGCGCACCAAGACGATGCTATCTTGGCTCAGCGTCTCCAGGACAAAGGGCCCACTGCCGTCGGGCTCTCGCCACCACGAGCTTCCCTCGGCTTCCACCTGGTCTCGATTGACCACCAAGGCCGTGGGATAGGTGAGCTTGGGCAGGAAATAGGCCTTGGGAGCATCGATCCGCATCACCAGGGTGTGCTCGTCGGTTGCCCGGAGGCCCGCGATCTGCTCCGCCTGTCCACGAGCATACTCGACAACACCCACGATATCATCGAGGTAGGCCAGGGCGACAGGAGATGCCAGCGCGGGGCTGCAAGCTCGCTCTAGGGAATAGACGACGTCCTGTGCTGTGACGGCCCTGCCACTCTGGAAAACCGCATCGGGCCGCAAACTGAAGGTGAACGTGCGACCGTCCGGGCTGATCTCCCAGCGGCTGGCCAGGTCCGGAACTACCTCCAGGTCCGCGTTCAGGGAAACAAGGCCGCTGAACAGGTGAATGACATATTCGGCCGACGTGCTATCCTGCACCATGGCAGGATCCAGGGTCGGGGGCGGCGATCCCGCCAACCGCAGTGTCCCCCCCTGTCGTGGCCCCGCCTGGCCCTGGGATTCCGTCGGCAACGCCCCCCCCTGGTTGGGGGAGGCTTCTCTCGACGAGAGAGTGCGATAGCCCAAGTAGGCCGTGGTGCCACACAGCGCCACGACCACACAGGCCAACAGGACTACCAGGATTAGGACGGTCCGACTTGGTCCCGACATGGACAACCTACTCTCAGGATCCCTTCATACGGGGATCCAGGGCATCGCGCAGGCCATCCCCTAGAAAGTTGAAAGCAAACATGGTGATGGTGAGCGCAAGGGCCGGGAAAAGCACCTCGTTGGGATAGGAACGGATCGAGCGTGCCCCCTCGGAGATCATCGCGCCCCAACTCGGCGTCGGAGGATCGACGCCCAGCCCGATAAAGCTCAAAAAGACCTCGGTCGAGATATAGCCCGGGATACTGAGCGTGATGTTGACCAGGATGGGGCCCATGATATTGGGCAATACGTGGCGCACGATGATACGCAGGTCGCTGGCGCCGATCATATGCGAGGCCTCGACGAACTCTTTTTCGCGCAGGGAAAGGATCTGGCCGCGAGCCAGGCGGGCGATGCCCATCCACGCCGTCAGGCCGATGCCCATAAAGATAAAGAGCATCCCTCCGCCCTGCAGGCCCAGCAGCCTATCCACAACGCGGTTGATGTTGTTAAAGGTATAGGCCATGGTGCCCGGAGGTGCGTTGGCGCCAAAGCTGGTCTTGAAAAAGGCCATGAGCAGGATGATCAAGAGCATGGTGGGAAAGGCGTACATGATATCCACAATGCGCATCATGATGTTGTCGACCTTGCCGCCATAGTACCCGGAGATACAACCGTACACCAGGCCGATCACCAGCGCCGTCATGGCGCCCATGAAACCGACGGGCAAGGATACGCGCGCGCCGTAGAGGATGCGCGAGAGGAGGTCGCGCCCCAGGTAGTCGGCGCCCAGCGGGAATTTGTCGCCGATCTTGGCATAGCCGCGCACGTCTCCGGGGAGGATATCGGCCAGCCAGCCGGGCATCATATAGTTCTCGTTCGAGTCGCCTTCGGCATAGTGATAGGGGGCCACCTGGCCGGCAAAGACGGCCACCAGGATTACCACAACGATCACGACCAAGCCGACGACCGCGGCGCGGTTACGGAGCAAGCGGCGCCAGGCGTCGTGCCAAAGGTTGGCCACCTTCTGCTGGCCCTCTCCAGCCGCCGGACTGCCATCGGCCAGTCGTTTTACGGCGCGTTGTTGTTTGCTTACGGCCATAAGGTGATCACCTCTCTCTTACTACGAATACCGAATACGAGGATCGAGGAAAGCATAGGTCATATCGACGAGCAGGTTAGCCACCACGAGGAAAAAGGCATAAAGGAGCACCGTGCCCATGACCACCGGGTAATCGCGGTTGGTGATGCTGGTGACAAAATACTTGCCCAGCCCAGGGATAGCAAAGATCTGCTCGATCACCAGGGTGCCGGTCACCAAGGCTGCGAACATGGGCCCCAGGATGGTGGCCACCGGGATGAAAGCGTTCTTTAGGGCGTGGCGCACCATGACCATGCGCTCAGACAACCCCTTGGCCCGCGCGGTGCGGATGTAATCTTCGCGGATGACCTGCAGCATGCTGGCGCGCGTGAGCCGGCCGATGATGGCCGAAGACCCCAGGCCCAGGGCCACGGAGGGCATGACCATCTGGTCCAACCGTCCCCACCCGGCCACAGGGAACCAGTGCAGGCCCAGAGCAAAGATAATGATAAAGACGGGGCCCAGCACCACACTGGGTACGGACACCCCGAAGATGGCTAGCGCCATGCTGATATAATCCCAACCCGAGTTCTGCTTGAGCGCGGCCACCACCCCCAGGGGCACCCCGATGCCCACCGCGATAATGAGTGCGATGAGGCCGAGGGTGGCGGAGATCGGGAGATGGGCGGCAAAAATATCGTTCACGGTGCGGCTGCGCGATTTGAACGAAGGACCGAACTTACCCTCGAGGACCCCCGCGTACTCACCGCTGGGATTGCGGGTCAGTCCCATATAGTCGGTATATTGTTTCCACAGGGGTTGGTCCAGGCCGTAGAATTTGTTCAGGTTGGCGATGATCTCGGCCGGAAGGGGCTTCTCGCGAGAAAAGGGTCCGCCCGGGACGGCATGAGCGAGGGCAAACGTGATGATGGAGATAAAGAGCAGAACCGGGAACATCCACAAGATACGCCTGATGATGTAGCGGCCCATATGCTATCACGAACCTCCTATTGGCGTGCGGGCTTACCCGGAATACAATAGCCTGCAGGGGTATGCCCAAGATCGCCATTATACCATGATTCGCACCATAAACATAAAAAGTGCAAGGCCGCGTGATCGAAACGATCACGCGGCCTTGAGTCAGGCATGCCTCAGTCAGGCTCTAGTGAGCCAGGACCTTCCATGTCTGCCAATGCTCGCCGCCCATGGGCGCATAGGTGCGCTGCACGTACGGCTTGTTGCAGACAACACGGGTGTAGTAGTAGATGGGCGCGATGACGGCCTCATCCTCGACGAGGA